>NZ_JBVVPT010000019.1:0-143296 GCF_055811715.1 Bradyrhizobium sp. WSM4872
ACCCTCACCCCCCCTACAAGCACCGCCAACAGCCCTTTTCCGAGAGTTTTGGAGGATTTCCCATGCGGCCAAGCCGCCGTGCGCCCGACGAATTGCGCCCCGTGACGCTGGAGCGCGGCGTGGTCAAATATGCGGAAGGCTCGTGCCTGGTGAAGTTCGGCGACACCCACGTGCTGGTCACCGCCACGCTGGAAGACCGCCTGCCGCCATGGCTCAAGGGCCAGGGCCGTGGCTGGGTCACCGCCGAATACGGCATGCTGCCGCGCGCGACCTCGGAACGCACCCGCCGCGAGGCCTCCGCAGGAAAGCAGAGCGGCCGCACTGTTGAAATCCAGCGCCTGATCGGCCGCTCGCTTCGCACCATCATCAATCTCGAAGCGCTCGGCGAGCGCCAGATCACGGTCGATTGCGACGTGCTCCAGGCCGACGGCGGCACCCGCACGGCCTCGATCACCGGCGCCTGGGTCGCCCTCGCCGATTGCATCACCTGGATGAAGGCGCGCAACATGGTCAAAGCCAATGTGTTGCGCGACAACGTCGCCGCGATCTCCTGCGGCATCTACAAGGGCACGCCCGTGCTCGACCTCGACTATGCCGAGGACTCCGAGGCCGATACCGACGCCAACTTCGTCATGACGGGTGATGGCCGCATCATCGAAGTCCAGGGCACCGCGGAACGCGAGCCGTTCACGGAAGCCGAGTTCCTGGCGTTGATGGCGCTGGCGCGCAAGGGCGTGGCGCGTCTGGTGGACTTGCAGAAACTGGCGGTAGCGTAGTCAATAGTCCGATGCATCGCCGAATCACCGGAAAGCTGGTCATCGCGACCCACAATCCCGGCAAGCTCGCCGAGATGAAGGAGCTGCTCGCGCCTTACGGCATCGATGCGGTGTCGGCCGGCGAGCTCGGTCTTCCCGAGCCGGAAGAGACCGGAAACGATTTCCGCAGCAACGCCGCGATCAAGGCGATCGCGGCAGCGCAGGCGACGAAGCTGCCGTCTTTCGCCGATGATTCCGGCATCGTGGTCGACGCCCTCGACGGTGCGCCCGGCATCTACTCGGCGCGCTGGGCCGGCCCGAACAAGGATTTTGCCGCGGCAATGGCGCAGATCGAACGGCTGTTGCAGGAGCGTGGCGCGACCACGCCCGCCAAGCGCAAGGCGCATTTCGTTTCCGCGCTCTGCGTTGCATGGCCCGACGATCATCTCGAAGAGGTCGAGGCGCGCGTCGACGGCACGCTGGTGTGGCCGCCGCGCGGCACCGCCGGCTTCGGCTACGACCCGATGTTTTTGCCCGACGGCCACAGCCGCACCTTCGGCGAGATGGAGAGCATCGAGAAGCACGGCCTGCCGCCGCTCGGTCTCGGCCTGTCGCATCGTGCCCGCGCCTTCGTGAAACTGGCGGAGATCTGCCTTGAGCCGCGCTAGAGCGCTTTCGAGCGAAGTGGATACCGGTTCGCGCCAGGAAAACGCGTCAAAACAAGAATCCGAAGCCTTCGGCGTCTACGTGCACTGGCCGTTCTGCCTGTCGAAGTGCCCCTATTGCGACTTCAACAGCCATGTCCGCCACGCCGCGATCGACGAGGCGCGTTTTGCGTCAGCATTCGCGCGTGAGATCGAAACGACCGCGCAACGTTCGCCCGGCCGCGAGGTCACCTCGATCTTTCTCGGCGGCGGCACGCCATCCCTGATGCAGCCTGCGACCGTCGGCGCTGTGCTCGATGCCATCGGCAAGCACTGGACCGTGGCGAAAGACGTTGAAGTCACGCTGGAGGCAAACCCAACCAGCGTCGAAGCCACGCGCTTCGCCGGCTATCGCGCCGCCGGCGTCAACCGCGTCTCGCTCGGCGTGCAGGCGCTCGACGATGCCTCGCTGAAGGCGCTGGGCCGCATGCACAGCGCGCGCGAGGCCCTCGACGCGGTCGCCATCGCGCGCCGCTCGTTCGATCGTTATTCGTTCGACCTGATCTACGCCCGTCCCGACCAGACGCCGGCGATGTGGGCCGATGAATTGCGTCTCGCGATCGACGAGGCAGCCGAGCATCTGTCGCTCTATCAGTTGACGATCGAAGAAGGCACGCCGTTCTTCGGCCTGCATCAGGCCGGCAAGCTGAAGACGCCGGATGAAGCGATCGCACGCGCGCTCTACGACGTCACGCAGGAAACCTGCGACAAGCTCGGCCTGCCCGCCTACGAGATTTCAAATCACGCGCGGCGGGGCGCCGAGTGCCGGCACAATCTGGTCTACTGGCGCGGCGAGGAATATGCCGGCATCGGCCCCGGTGCCCATGGCCGGCTCGACATCGACGGCATTAGGCACGCGACCGCTACCGAGAAGCGTCCCGAGGCCTGGGTGATGCGGGTCGAGACCAACGGGCACGGCGTCGTCACTGACGATCTCCTCAACAGCGAAGAGCGCGCCGACGAATTTCTGCTGATGGGGTTGCGCCTTGCCGAGGGCATCGACCCCGAGCGCTACCGCGCGCTGTCAGGCCGCTCGCTCGATCCCAAGCGCATCACGCTGCTGCGCGAAGAAGGCGCGATCACGGTGGATGCAACGGGGCGGCTGCGCGTGACCAGCAGCGGTTTTCCGGTGCTGGACGCAGTGGTCGCGGATCTCGCGGCGTAAGGTCTCGACCGAATTCGGCGGTGCGGCTCCCTCGCCCGCTTGCGGGAGAGGGTTGGGGAGAGGGTGTCTCCGGGACAACCGCTAGAGGAAAGAACCCTCACCCGGCGCTACGCGCCGACCTCTCCCGCAAGCGGGAGAGGTGAACCATCAAGCCCCAAAACTCTTCGGCGAGCCGGCCACGGCTACGCCGCCGCCCGTCGTGACCTTCATCACCGCGAGGCCCCGCTCATTGGTGCCGTCGGCGCGGAAGCGGAACAGGCCGTCGATGCCGGCGAAGCCGGAAGGATTGGTGAGCACGTCGGACGAGAAGCGCGTGGTGCCTTGCGTGCGCGCCAGCGCGGCGACCAGGGCAACCGCATCATAGGCGAGCGTTGCGGTGCGCACGGGCTCGGCGCCGTATTTGGTGCGATAACGGCCGGAGAAGGCGCGGAAACCGGCCGGGTCCGGCGCGGCGTAGAGGCCGCCTTGCAAGCTCGAACTGGCATAGACGCGCGGACTGTCCCACAGGCCGGTGCCGAGCAGCTGGATATTGCGCAGGTTAGCACCCGCGGCGCTCAACGCATCGGCGACAGAGACGACGGCGTCGCCATCATCGGCGATGAACAGCGCATCGGCGCTGCCGAGCTGCTGCGCCACGGTCCGGGCCGGCGTGGCGCGATCGGCGCCGTATTTCTCGAATGCGACGATGCGCCCGCCGCGGCGCGGCACTGCCGCCTTGACCGCGGCCTCGACCACATTGCCATAGGCATTGTCCGGCACCAGAACGGCGACGGAGCGCTTTCCGATGCTGGCGGAATATTCGACGATGCGGTTGACGTCGGACTCCGGCAGGAAGCTCAGCAGATAGACACCGCGGCCGGCGATGCTGGAATCGGTCGAGAACGCTATCACCGAAATGCCGCGCGTACGCGCGATCTGCGCCACCGCAGGCACCGATTGCGCGAACAGCGGCCCCAGGATGATCTCGGCGCCCTCGTCGACCGCCTGCTGCGCGCTCGCCTGCGCGCCCTGCGGGCTGCCATTGTCGTCCTTGATCAGGAGCTGGATGTTGGGATTCTGGAACTCGGCCAACGCCATCTCGGCGGCATTGCGCATCGACTGCGCAGCGAGGCCGGCATTGCCGGATGCCGACAGCGGCAGGATCACGGCAACCTTCACCCCGCCGGTGCCGGCGGTCGTCGCCTGCTGCGGCGGGCCAGCCGGCTGGGCGGGAGGCGGAGAGGAACTGCTGAACGGATTGGAGAACTGGCTCAGGCTCTGCTGCACGCCGGCGCAGGCCGACAGCAGCGGCGCGCCGAGCAACAGGCCGAGCGCGCTTCGCCGGGTCGCCCCTGACATCAGGGGCCCCTGAACGGGAGACTCCTCCGAAGAGGAATATCTGGGATCACGTGGGCCCGTCATGACAGTTTCTCTTCTGACCGACCGTCGCCAGCCGGTCACGACATCTTTCCACGACACCGGCCATGGATTCAGGCATATTGTCGGCAAATAGTTAACTCAAACAAAAGGATAATGCCCGCTTAACGCGGCTTCCTCTCAAGTTCTGGCTCGCTGTCCGCCGTCCGTCACCCAGCATCAAGGCGGCGTTTCCGCCGCGAATATGGCGCTGACGCTTCATTCCCTCGGGAATGTGATGTCGAGTGGATCACATTCCAGTCCTTCCTCGCCCCTTGCCTCGCCCCTTGCCCAGGCACGATCTTTTTCCGGGGACCGGTTCCCAGCCCCGGGGATCATGCCTAAGTTCGTCTGATTATGCGCGCAAAGCCGTCCCCGATAAATACACCTGAGACGACGGAGCCCGCCTCGCGCGGTTTCTCCATCGACGCCCATCGGCTTGTCGCGCCGAAGGCCGCACCGGGCCTGCACCTGGTCGCGACCCCCATCGGCAATCTCGGTGACATCACCCTGCGGGCGCTGCAAACCCTCGCCGGGGTCGATGTCATCGCCTGCGAGGACACCCGCATTACGCGACGTCTGACCGAGCGCTACGACATCTCCGCGCAGCTCAAGCAGTATCACGAGCATAACGCGGAAGCGGCCCGCCCGAAGATCCTGGAGCGGCTTTCGCAGGGCGGCTCGATCGCGCTGGTGTCGGACGCCGGCACGCCGCTGATCTCGGACCCCGGCTACAAGCTGGTGCGCGAGGTCTGCGCCGCCGGCCACGCGGTCTACGCGCTGCCCGGTCCGTCCTCGGTGCTGGCGGCGCTGTCGGTCGCAGCGCTGCCGACCGACCGCTTCTTCTTCGAAGGCTTCCTGCCGGCGAAATCGGCCGCGCGGCGGTCGCGCCTGGCCGAGCTTGCGCGCATCGATGCGACGCTGGTGATGTTCGATTCCGGCAACCGCGTGCAGGACACGCTCGCCGAGCTCGCCGAGATCATGGGGACCCGCGAAGCCGCGATCTGCCGCGAGCTGACGAAACTGCACGAGCAGATTTCGCGCGCGACGCTGCGTGAGCTCGCGCGCGGCGCCGACACGCTGGAGACGCGCGGAGAATTCGTGCTGGTGATCGCTCCGCCTGCGGCGGATGCCGAGATGCTGACATCGGACGCGCTCGACGACGTCCTGCGCGAGCAGCTCGCCGCGAACAGCGTCAAGGATGCGGTCGCGCATGCGGTCGCGCTCTCGGGCCGGCCGCGCCGCGAGGTCTATGCCCGCGCGCTCGAGCTTGCCAAAGATCTGCGGGGCGGCGATGGCGAAGACTAACGCCCCGGCGGAACCGAAAATCGCCTCGCCCGAGCGCGTCGCCGCGTTTCGCACCGGCATCTCCGCGGAAAGCCGCGCCGCGGCCTATCTCATGGCCAAGGGTTACCGCATCCTCGCCAAACGCTACCGGACGCCGCATGGCGAGATCGACATCGTGGCGCGCCGCCGCAATTTGATTGCCTTCGTCGAGGTCAAGGCGCGCGCGACGCTGGACGACGCCGCCTTCGCGGTGACGCCGCGCCAGCAGCAGCGCATCATCGACGCCGCGCAAGGCTGGCTCGTCGCGCATCCCGAGCATGCGGAATTTGAAATGCGATTCGATGCCATGCTGATTGCGCCGCGGTCACTTCCACGCCATGTGTTGGCGGCATTCGACGCCTCGACCTGAAAGGCAGACCATGAAACTGAACGTCGCCGTCCAGATGGACCCCATCGCCCGCATCAACATCAAGGGTGATTCCACCTTTGCGCTGCTCCTGGAGGCTCAGAAGCGCGGCCACGGCCTGTCCTATTACACGCCCGACAAGCTCTCGATGGTCGGCGAGGAGATCGTCGCTCCCGTTCAGCTGCTCACCGTGCGCGACGAGCCCGGCAATCATTTCACCCTGGGCGAACCCAGGCGCGAGGCGCTCAACGGCTTCGACGTGGTGCTGCTGCGCCAGGATCCGCCGTTCGACCTCGCCTACATCACCTCGACGCACCTTCTCGAACGCATCCATCCGAAGACGCTCGTCGTCAACGATCCCGCCTCGGTGCGCAACGCGCCGGAGAAGCTGTTCGTGATGAACTTTCCGCAGCTGATGCCGCCGACGCTGATCTCGCGCGACCTCGGCGAGATCAACGCGTTTCGCGACAGGCACGGCGCCGTCGTCATGAAGCCGCTGCACGGCCACGGCGGCGCGGCGGTGTTCCGCGTGATGCCGCAGGACATGAATTTCGGCTCGCTGTTCGACATGTTCTCGGTGACATTCAAGGAAGCCTGGGTGATCCAGCAGTTCATCCCCGAGGTGAAGCACGGCGACAAGCGCATCATCCTGATCAACGGCGAGTTCGCCGGCGCCGTGAATCGCGTCCCGGCCGCTGACGACCTTCGCTCCAACATGGTGCGCGGCGGCGCAGCGCAGGAGACCGAGCTCACGCCGCGCGAGCGCGAGATCTGCGCCACCGTCGGCCCGGCGCTGCGCGAGCGCGGGCTGTTGTTCGTCGGCATCGACGTCATCAACGGCAACCTCACCGAGATCAACGTGACCTCGCCGACCGGCATCCGCGCCATCGCGCGGCTCGGCGGACCGGACGTTGCCGCAAAGCTCTGGGACGTGATCGAGCAGAAGCGGGCGAAGTAGGGGAGCGCACTACCTCTCCAACGTCGTCCTGGCGAAGGCCGGGACCCATAGCCACAGGGCGTGGTTTGGCGAAGACTCGTCGTTGGTACTTCTGTCTTCTACAATCGAGAGATCACGCGGTATGAGTCCCGGCCTTCGCCGGGACGACAGCGATGGTGTGGCGCATTGCTTCCGGCTCTTAGCCATGACACCGCACCCGCACATCACTAACCACGCATTCACCATGACGCGGCGCGCATCGTTCGAACGCACGGGCCGCGACTGCGTGAAACTACGGGGCCAGTGGCCGACCGGCTAACGCGACGTTCACCATCTGCCGAAAGACCCCAGCGCGGCCAGCGCTCACATTCGGCCTCGCAACACCGCTTATACTTTTACTGCCTACTCATCGACGTTGGGGAACCCGCCAGGTGCGGTTCGAGTGCCCTGCGTAAGAGTAGAAGCGTATGAACACCGCACGCATTGTCGTTCTCGTCATCGCGCTGGGCGCCGGCGGCGTCGCTGCGTATCTGGCGAGCGGCTATGACAACAAGCCCGCGCCCGTTCTCCCCGTCGCCGAGAAGCTGCCGACGGTCGAGGTGCTGGTCGCCAAGAACGACATCCAGCTCGGTCAAGCCGTGAAGCCCGAGGACCTGCAATGGCAGGTCTGGCCGGCGGCGACCGCGAGCAGCGCCTTCATCCGCCGCGACAACAGGCCCGAGGCGCAGATCCAGATCGCAGGCTCGATCGCACGCGTGCCGTTGATGCAGGGCGAGCCGATCCGCGAGCAGAAGCTGGTCAAGGCCGACGGCTCCGGCTTCATGGCCGCGATCCTGCCGTCGGGCATGCGCGCCGTCTCCACCGAGATTTCAGCAGAGACCGGCGCCGGCGGCTTCATCCTGCCGAATGACCGCGTCGACATCGTGCTGACCCGCCGCCTGAAGAATCCTGACGGGGCCGCCGGTAACGACCTCATCCTGTCCGAAGCGATCCTGACCAATATCCGCGTGCTCGCGATCGACCAAGCGCCAAAGGAAAAGGACGGCCAGAATGCCGTCGTCGGCAGGACCGTCACGCTCGAGCTCAAACCCGACCAGGTCGGCACGCTATCGGCGGCGCGCCAGGGCGGCACGCTGACACTCGCGCTGCGCAGCATCGTCGATGCCAACTCGGTCGACAGCGCGCCCGAGGACCTGGCGAGCAAGCGGTCGGGCGGGGTCAACGTGATCCGCTACGGCGTACAGGCGCGGCAACTGACGTCACAGAAGTGATGGGGATATGATGAACTACGGGGATGATCGGACGGGCATGCGCATTCGGGGGAATCGCGCGCGCTCGTTCTGGACGGGGACGATGCTGATCCTGGGGCTCCTCGCAGCCCCCGATATCGTCAGCGCCGCAGATGCGCCGGTCGGCGACCAGGCGCCGATGCAGGCAGCGGATATCGATGTGTCGCCGGTCGGAACGATCGTGCCTGCGAAGACGCGCTTCCTGTCGCTCGGCGTCGGCAAGTCCGCCGTCATCGACCTGCCGCGCGACGTCAAGGACGTGCTGGTCGCCGATCCCAAGATCGCCAATGCCGTGATCCGCTCGGCCCAACGCGCCTATATCATCGGCGGACAGGTCGGCCAGACCAACGTCGTGTTCTTCGCCGCCGACGGCCAGCAGGTGGCTGCCTACGACATCGCGGTGAAGCGCGATCTCAACGGCATGCGCACGGCGCTGCGTCAGTCGCTGCCGGGCGTGCAGATCGAAGGCGTGGGCGACAGCGTGATGCTGACCGGCTCGGTGTCGAGCCCGGTCGAGGCGCAGCAGGCCGGCGACGTCGCCGCCAAACTGGTCGGCGGCTCCGAGAAGGTGGTCAACAACATCGTCGTGCGCGGCCGCGACCAGGTGATGCTCAAGGTCGTCGTCGGCGAAGTGCGCCGCGATATCGTCAAGCAGTTGGGCGTCGATCTCAGCGCCAGCCTGAACGCCGGCACCGCAGTGGTGAACTTCAACAATTCCAACCCGTTCTCGGTCAGCGGTGGACCGATCGTCAGCAACAACGGATTAGGTGTCGCCGGCCTCACCAAGGGCTTCGCGACCGTCAGCGCCACGATGCGCGCGATGGAAAGTGCCGGTGTCATGCGCACGCTCGCCGAGCCGAGCCTGACCGCGATCTCCGGCGAATCCGCCACCTTCATCGCCGGCGGCGAATTCCCCATTCCGTCGGGCTATGCCTGCGATCCTGTCACCCACGTTTGTACCACCCAGATCACCTACAAGAAGTTCGGCATCTCCCTGAACTTCACCCCGGTCGTACTGAGCGAGGGCCGGATCAGCCTGCGGGTGATGACCGAGGTGTCCGAGTTGTCGAACCAGAGCGCCATCACGGTGACCCAGGCGCTGTCGTCGAGCTCGACCAACTCGATCACGATTCCCTCGATCCAGACCCGTCGCGCCGAAACGACACTGGAAATTCCCTCGGGCGGTTCGATGGCGATGGCCGGCCTGATCCAGCAGCAGACCAAACAGGCGATCAACGGCCTGCCCGGCGTCGACCAGGTGCCGATCATCGGCGCGCTGTTCCGCAGCCAGGACTTCGTCAACAACGAAACCGAGCTGATGGTGATCGTGACCCCCTATGTGGTGCGCGCGGTGGCTCAGAAGGAACTGTCCCGGCCCGACGACGGCTTTGCGCCGGCCTCTGACGCCCAGACGGCGCTGCTCGGCCGCATGAACCGCCTCTACGGTATCGCGCGCCGCGTCGATCCGATCGCGGGCACGCCCGGCGATTTCGGCTTCATCATCGACTGATGGCGAACGGACGGCTTGGGGAACGGGACAAGAGACGGGCGAGAGATGGGGCACGAGGGGACGAAGCGATGACGAAGACCATGGCCGATCGACGTCGCAAGTTGAGCGTCGCGCTGGCGCTGACGGGGCTCTCCGTCATGCTGGGCGCCTGCAACACCACCGGCGAGATCGTCACCCAGACGGTGCCGACCGACTATCGCCAGCGTCACCCGATCGCGGTCGAGGAAGCCAAGAAGTCGATCGTGATCTTCGTCGGCAAGGCTCGCGGCGGCCTCTCGGCCGCGCAGCACGCGGACGTCGCCGGCATTGCCCGGGACTGGGTGCGCGAAGGCACCGGCTCGGTCGTGGTCGACGTCCCCGCCAACGCCGCGAATTCGCGCGCGGCCGCAGCGACCTATCACGAGATCCGTTCCGTGCTCGCATCCGTCGGCGTGCCCTCGCGTGCCATCGTCCAGCACCCCTATCGGCCCGAGGATCCCGGACTGCTGCCCACCATCCGCCTGAGCTATTCCCGGATCGCCGCGGTCGCCGGCCCCTGCGGGCTGTGGCCGGAAGATATCGGCCCCTCCATCCTCGACCCCGGCTACAACGAGAACCAGCCCTATTTCAATCTGGGCTGCGCCAGCCAGCGCAACCTCGCGGCCATGATCGACAATCCGGCCGACCTCGAGCAGCCGCGGTCCGAGACGCCGGCCTATAACGCACGGCGCGACATGGCCTTCGAGCGCTATCGCAAGGGCACGCCGATCGGGACCACCAATCCAGACGCCGACAAGGCCAAACTCAGCGACACAGGCAGATGACACGCGTCCACGACGAAGAAGCGGACGATCCGCAGCACCCCGAGGAACACATTGCGCCGGTTCCTCGCATCTCCGTGCAGGCCTTTTGCGAGACCGAGCAGACGCTCGCCGCGGTGACCGCGGCCGGGCAGGATCGCCGTCTCGCCAAGGCGCATCTCACCGCCAAGGACGGCGGCCTCGCTGCGGCCATCGAAGTCTATGAAACGATGCCGACGCCGAACGTCATCGTGATCGAATCCGACGGCACGCGCGACATCCTCGAGGGCCTCGACGACCTCGCCGGCGTCTGCGATCCCGGCACCCGTGTGGTCGTGATCGGCAATCCCAACGACACCGCGCCCTATCGCGAGCTGGTCCGCCGCGGCGTCAACGACTATGTGGTGGGACCGGTCGAAACGCTCGACGTCGTCCGCTCGATCTGCAGCCTGTTCTCGGCGTCCGAAACCATCATCACCGGCCGCGTCATCGCGGTGGTCGGCGCCAAGGGCGGTGTCGGTGCCTCCACCGTCGCGCACAATGTGGCCTGGACCATCGCCCGCGACCTCGCGCTCGATTCCGTCGTGATCGATCTCGACCTCGCCTTCGGTACCGCGGGTCTCGACTACAACCAGGACCCGGTGCAGGGCATCGCCAATGCGGTGCTGTCACAGGATCGGCCGGACACGGCTCTGATGGAGCGTCTGCTCTCCAAATGCACCGAGCGGCTCAGCCTCCTTGCTGCGCCTGCCACCCTCGACCGCGTCTACGATTTCGGCGCGGAGGCCTTCGACGCGGTGTTCGACACGCTACGGATGACCACGCCCTGCATCGTGCTCGACGTTCCCCACCAATGGTCCGGCTGGACCCGACGCGCGCTGGTCAACGCGGACGACATCGTGATCGTGGCCGAGCCCGATCTTGCGAACCTGCGCAACACCAAGAACATGCTGAACGTGTTGAAGGCGGCGCGGCCGAACGACCGGCCACCGCTCTACTGCATCAACCAGGTCGGCATGCCCAAGCGTGCGGAGATCGAGGTCAAGGCCTTCGCCAAGACCATGGAGAGCCAGCCTATCGCGGTGATCCCGTTCGATTCGAAGCTGTTCTCGACCGCGGCCAACAACGGCCAGATGATCGCGGAGGTCTCCAAGAGCCACCGCACCACCGAGCTGTTCCAGAACATGGCGAACCGCCTTGCCGGGCGCGGCGAGGTGAAGAAGCCGAAGCGCTCGCTGCTCGGCCCGCTGCTGAAGAAGCTGAAGGGCAGGTCGGGGCGCGGATCAGCCCCGCATCGCAAGGCGTCGTAGGGACAAGAACTGAGCTCTCTCCGCTCCCTTCCCCCTTCTGGGGGAGGGAACGCACCTCCCTCGGTGCGCTCGGCGAGGCTCAATCTGTCGAGCTCAGGAACGAGCCGGTTACTTCTCCGCCCGCTGCTGCTTCTTCACCAGCAATTGCCGCAGCGCCGTGACCTTTGCCGCCGCTTGATCCGGCGGCAGGTCGGCCTTCACGATGGTCTCCGCCTCGGCCTGCTTTCCTTCCAGTCCCAGCACGAGCGCGAGATTGGCGCGCACGCGCGAATCGGCGGGATTGCGCGCGTGCGCACGGCGCATCGTTTCCTCTGCCCGCGGCAGATTGTTCTGCAGCATGTAGGACAGTCCGAGATTGGACAGCACCGACGGCTCGTCCGGCACGATCTTCAGCGCGGCGGCGTAGTATTGCTGCGCTTCCTCGTTGCGGCCGAGCTGATCGAGCGCGGCGCCCTGCGCCGACAGAATATGCCAGTCGGGATCCTCGGGCGAATGCGCGCGACCGAGGACGTCGAACGCCTGCTGGAAACTGCCGCTGTCGGCGAGCGCGCGGCCATAGCCGGCGAGCAGCGCCTTGTTGTTGGAATGGGTGAGCACGGCCTGCTCCAGCACCGCGAGCGCCTGCGCGCGCTGGCCGGTCTGACGCAACGCCTTGCCGTATTCGAGCGCGATGTTGGGATCGCCAGGTTTGGCGCGATAGCGCTCGCGCAGCGCGTCCATGTCCGGCCTCACGTCGGGCTTGGTGTCGGCCCTGCCAGCCGTGTCCGACTTTCCGCCGAGCGCGCCGGTGATGTCTTCGATGCCGGTGGTCTGACAGCCGCCGAGGGCCAGGATCAGAAGCGCGGAAAACAGATATCTCGCCGGAGGAGAGGCGACGGACGAACGCTTGGACATACTCTGATCACTCGGCGACTGATCAGAGATGCTTACCGATTAACGCTAAAGTCCCGTTAAGGCGGGGCGCTTCCGATGGCTCAGTCGGTGAATTCAGCGCCGAACTCGCAGCCGATGCGCCAGCGCAGGCGGCACTGGCGGGAATAGTCGGGTGCGAAGATGATGGTGAATTGCGGCGGCACTTCCAGAAATTCCGCCACTACTTTCACGCCGCCATCCGAAATATCGGTGATCGTGCAGTCCCGCGGCAGCGAACCCGCGCCAAAATGAATCTTGGCGAGCCGCGTGCACATCCGTCGTTCGCTTCTCCGGCGATTTGCAAGCATTTGAATTGTTCACCCGTTAGACCACGGCCCATCCCGCACCCCTAGGAGTAGCGGACATTCGTTGGAATGTGCTGAGCAGAGCAGCTTGCATTCGAGGCGTAGTGTCTTCGTCGTGTTTACGATCGGTTAGGGCCTTCCAGGCCCCCTCAACACGTTCCCGTATTGTTCTTGCAAGGACTGGCCCGCTCTGCTACCCCTAATTGTGCAAAAGGGCAGGCTGGTTCGGGCATGGTTCAGCGGGTTTCTACCGTCGCCTTTGAGGGGATCGAGGCCCGCGCGGTCGACGTGCAGGTGCAGGTCGCGCCGGGTCTGCCGGCCTTCGCGATCGTCGGTCTCCCGGACAAGGCGGTGTCGGAGGCGCGCGAGCGGGTCCGCTCGGCGCTGATCGCCTCGGGGCTGGCGCTGCCGGCGCGGCGGATCACCGTCAATCTCGCGCCCGCCGATCTGCCCAAGGAAGGCAGCCATTATGACCTGCCGATCGCGCTCGGGCTGATGGGGGCGATCGGCGCGATTCCACCGGATGCACTGACCGGCTTCACCGTTCTGGGTGAGCTTGGCCTCGACGGATCGATCGCGCCGGTGGCCGGTGTCCTTCCTGCCGCAATCGGCGCCAATGTGCGCGAGGAGGGGCTGATCTGTCCGGCGGCTTGCGGCTCGGAAGCGGCATGGGCGAGCCCGGACATCCAGATCATCGCCGCAAGTTCGCTGATCCAGATCGCGAACCATTTCAAGGGAACGCAGGTGCTGTCGCGGCCGGTGCCGAAGGTGCATGAAGCAGCAAGCTCGCCCCTCGACCTGCGCGACATCAAGGGCCAGGAGAGCGCCAAGCGGGCGCTGGAGATCGCGGCCGCCGGCGGTCATCACCTGCTCATGATCGGCGCGCCCGGCGCCGGCAAATCGATGCTGGCGGCACGCCTGCCCTCGATCCTGCCACCGTTGTCACCGGGCGAGTTGCTCGAGGTTTCGATGATCGCCTCTGTTGCCGGCGAGATCGAGGGCGGCGCGCTGACGGCGCGGCGGCCGTTTCGCTCGCCGCATCATTCCGCCAGCATGGCCGCGCTTACCGGCGGCGGCATGCGCGCACGGCCCGGCGAGATCTCGCTCGCGCATCAGGGCGTGCTGTTCCTCGACGAGCTCCCCGAATTCGATCCGCGCGTGCTGGATTCGCTGCGCCAGCCGCTGGAGAACGGCGAGGTCTCGGTCTCCCGCGCCAACCACCGCGTCACCTATCCCGCGCGCTTCATGCTGGTCGCCGCGATGAATCCCTGCCGCTGCGGCAATGCATTCGAGCCCGGCTATGCCTGCAAGCGCGGCCGCATCGATCGCTGCACCGGCGACTACCAGGCCCGCATCTCGGGGCCGCTGATGGACCGCATCGATTTGCGCATCGAGGTTCCCGCGGTGACCGCGGCCGATTTGATCCTGCCGCCGCCGGCGGAGGGCTCGGCCGAAGTCGCCGCGCGCGTGGCCGCCGCGCGCGACATCCAGCTCGCGCGCTACGCGGACGCCGGCCTGCCGAAGGTTCGCACCAACGCCGAAGCCCCGGCCTCGGTGCTGGAGGAGATCGCCAAGCCGGATGCGCAAGGCCAGAAGCTGCTGCGCGACGCCGCCGAGACCATGCGGCTGTCGGCGCGTGGCTATCACCGCGTGCTGCGGGTGGCGCGCACGCTGGCCGATCTCGACGGCGCCGACAAGATCGGCCGGCTGCATCTGGCCGAAGCACTGTCCTATCGCGCACTCGCGGAGGATGTGCGGCAGCTGGTGTGATCATTCCGCGCATCAACCCGGCGGTAACGAGTTTCCTTTACGCTCTGCAAACCATAAGGCCCATCAGTTCCCGTACAGGGCCCGGCGAGTAGCGTGTCATGTTGCGTTTCAAGATCCTGGCCTCGGTTATTCCCGTTTTGGCGGCCGCGGTGTTTGCCCGCAGCGAGATCGGATCGGTCTCGCATCCCTGCATCGCCCTCGGCGACACCTCGGTCGAGCTGACGTCGCTGTTCTGGACCGCCGGCGTGCATGTCGCCTTCACGGATGATCCCGCGCGCGCCACGGTGCGGGTTCAGATCACCGAGGATGCGGACGCTGCCGACTTCGCGGTCGTCGACGACGGCCTCGGGTCGGAATCGGAGTCCTGCCAGGCCAACCCCTCGACGCGCCTGATCTCGATTGCCGCGCAGCCCGTCGACGGCGGCCAGGTGGTCTATCTCTCCACCGAAGGGCCGGCGGATTACCGCGTCTATGTGCGCTCGAAAACCTTCTCGCAGCGCGAGGCCGCGGCGCTAATCGTCGGCGCCCGCGGCGGCCACCATCATCTCCAGGCCGCCTCGCTTTGAGCCGCCTCGCTTTGCGCCGTTAACGCCTCGTCAACCCTGTTTGGAGGCGGTCGCGACACCTCAAACTGTTCGCAAGGTCGGCGGCACATCGTCGTTTACAGCGAGCACAGGTTTTTACGAAAAGAGTCGGGTCGGTGGCGATGGATCGGACGTTCCGGATCAAGGTGCGCATGCGCCGCTTCAGGCGACAGTACCCCAGAATCGCCTTCGCGATCCGCTCCATCATGATCTTCTCGGCGACCTTCGGCGGCGCCTATGGGTTTGTCTCCGGCAGCCGGTCCGAGACGTCCGGCTACGATCCCAATGCGTTTGCGATCGGCGTCAGCTTCCTGTTCGCGCTCGCCTGCCTCGGCCTCGCCACGCTCAGCATGCGCCTGCGCTTCGTCAACAAGCGGATGCGTGCACTGGCCGCCCACAACGAAACGCTGATCGACCGCAATTGGGAGCTGAAGGAAGCCGAAGAACGCGCTCGCAGCCTGTTCGAACAGCAGGGCGATCTGATCGTGCTGCGTGACACGAGCGGCCGCATCACCTTCGCCAACGACGCCTATTGCGCGCTTGCCGGACAGGCGCGCCGCGCGCTGGTCGGCACGTGCTTTGATTTCGACGTGCTGGAGCAGGGCGACAGCGCCCGCGAGAGCAACGGAACGCGGATTCACGACCAGAAGATCGCAACCCCGCTCGGCGGGCGCTGGATCGCCTGGCGCGAAGGCTATGTCCGGCTCGACGCCGGCCAGCCCGCCGAATTGCAGAGCGTCGGACGCGACGTCACCGACCGCACCGAGACGGAACGTGCGCTGTCCGACGCCCGCGATCAGGCCGACGCCGCCAACCGGGCCAAATCGCGCTTCCTGGCCATGGCCTCACACGAGATCCGCACGCCGCTCAACGGCATCATCGGCATGGGCGGGCTGCTGCTCGACACCTCCCTGACGCCGGAGCAGTCGACCTACGCCAGGGCCGTGAAGACCTCGGGCGAAGCGCTGATGGCGCTGATCGAGGAGTTGCTCGACTATTCCAAGATCGAAGCCGGCAAGCTCGATCTCGAGCAGCGTCCCTTCGCGCTCTCAGGCCTAATCGAGGACATCACCGAGCTACTCGCGCCCCGCGCGCAGGCGAAGCAGCTCGAGATCGCCGCCTATGTCGACGAACGGCTGCCGCTCGAAGTGGTCGGCGATGCCGCGCGGCTGCGCCAGGTGCTGCTCAACCTCGCCGGCAACGCCATCAAGTTCACCGCGAGCGGCGGCGTCGCGCTGATCGTCGAGCCCGGCATCTGGCCGAACGAGATCAGCTTTCTGGTGCGCGACACCGGCATCGGCATCGCGCCGGAAGCGCAACAGCGCATTTTCCGCGAATTCGAGCAGGCCGACGAACGCGTCGCCCGCACCTATGGCGGCACCGGCCTCGGTCTCGCCATCAGCGAGCGCATCGTCAAGCGCATGGGCGGCCGCATCACGCTCACGAGCGAGCCGGACAAGGGTTCGACCTTCGAAGTCGCGATTCCGCTCGCGTCAAAGCACGTCGATCCGGAACAGACGGCATTCCCCAGTCCCGATCTCGCGGGCAAGTCGATCCTGCTGATTGCCGACGGCATCGAGGCGTCACTGATCGCGCGGCGACTCGAGCGCTGGGGCGGCCAGACCTGCATGGTGACGGACGCCGCGGTGGCGGAAGCGCTGCTGCCGGAACGCTCATGGCATTCGGTGCTGATCGATCGCGCGCTCGGCACCGCCATCGCCGACCGCCTCGGCGAAGCCGCACGCAGCCATGCGACGCAACGCCTCGTGCTGCTGACGTCCGGCTCGCGCCACGAGAAACTCTCGCCGGCCTTCACCGGCTTCCTGGTGAAGCCGCTGCGCGCGGCCTCGCTCGCCGCACGCCTCGCGCTGCCCCCGGAGGTCGCCTCGCCCGATCTCGCGCCGGAGCCATCAGCCCCATCCACCGGCCCGGTACCGGCGAAAGGCCTGTCGGTTCTCGTCGCCGAGGACAACGAGATCAATGCGCTGTTGATGCGCTCGCTGCTGACGAAACTCGGCCACCGCGTCGTCATCGCGATCAATGGCGAGGCCGCGTTGGAATCCTGGCTCGGCGCGGCATCGGCCAGCACGCCCTATGATCTCGTGCTGATGGACATCCAGATGCCGCAGCTCGATGGCATCGAAACGACGAAACGAATCCGAGCGCATGAGGCCACCAAAGGTGGCCACCACACGCCGATCCTGGCGCTCACCGCCAATACGCTGGTGGAGGATCGCTATGCCTGCTTTGAAGCGGGCATGAACGGGTTTCTGATCAAGCCGCTCGATCGCGAGAAGCTGGAAGAGGCGCTGGCCGGACTGGCGGCGGCGCGGCAGCTGGCGGTTTGATACAGGACCGCTCGACGTTTCCGCGCATGGGAACTTCATATCCATCGGCATTCGAGAATTGAAATCGACCCCGCTGCACGTCACCATCCTCCAAGGGGCGTTTTCAAGAAGAGGATGTCGGACATGAAACTGCTTTGCTGCCTCGCCATTGTCCTGCTCTCTGGATCCACCCCCGCCGCGGCCGATAGCTCGGAACTGATCGCCTCGCTCAAGCAAGGCGGCTACGTGCTGGTGTTTCGGCACACCGCCACCGACGACAGCCAAAAGGATGTCTACCCTTTCAAGTTCGACGACATGAGCGCCCAGCGGCAGCTCAGTGAAAAGGGCCGCGACATGGCGCGCCAGATCGGGACGGCCATCAAGGAACTCGCAATTCCGATCGGCGACGTCTACACCAGCAAGCTGAACCGCGCGATCGAGGCGGGCAGGCTGATCTCCGGCCGCGAGGTCAAGCCGGTCGATGCGTTGACGGACAGCAGCAACGCGAGTGCGTCGGGCATGGCAAATCCGACCGGTGCAAACGCAAAGGCGGGCCAGGCCGTGCGGCAGCTCGTCGACGCGCCGCGCAAAGCCGGCACCAACACCTTCCTGGTCACCCACAAGACCAACATCGCCGATGCCTTCGGCAAGGAAGCCGGGGACGTGCAGGAAGGCGAAGCTTTCGTCTACAAGGCCGGCGGCTCGGGTCCCGCAACCTTTGCAGGACGCATCAAGTTCGCCGACTGGACCGCGAAAGCAGACAAGTGACGGCCCGGACTTCAGGTCCGGATCATACTTCTTGCAACAAAAGGGCTGGCGAACACGTGAGAACATCGGAAGACCGCTCATTCCTCATCTTGCTTGCCGCGATCTCCCTTGCGTTCGGGTGGGTGCTCTGGCCGTTCTCCGGCGCGTTGTTGTGGGCCACGCTTCTGGCGATCATCTTCGCACCGCTCTATCGACGCGCCCTGGAAATGCTTCCGGGAAGGCGCAACCTTGCTGCATCGTTCACTGTCGTCGTCGTGATCGTCATGGTCCTCATCCCCGTGGCGGTCGTCATCGCCTCGCTCATCGACCAGGGTGGGGAGCTCTATCAGCGCGCTCAGAGCGGGGAGATCAGTTTCGCTCATCCCCTGCAGCAGCTGAAATCCGCGCTGCCCGCCTGGGCTGCGTCCCTGTCGGATCGTTTGGCCGGCATCGATTTTTCGGCCCTGAAGGAACGTCTGTCGAGTCTGGTCGTTCCTGCCGGCCAACAGCTGGCGGGACACGCCATCAACATCGGTCAGTTGACGCTGGAATTCGTCGCAAGCTTGCTCGTGATGTTGTACCTGCTGTTCTTCCTGCTCCGCGACGGTGACGAGCTCAATGCACGGATCCGCGACGCGCTGCCGCTGCGGCCAAGCCACACCAGCGAGATTCTGAATGCGTTCACCCTCGCGGTTCGCGGGACGATCAAGGGGATCGTTCTCGTTGCGCTGATTCAGGGAGCGCTTGGCGGGCTGATTTTCTGGGTGCTCGGCTTGACTGCCCCACTGCTGGCGGGCGCCCTGATGGCGCTGCTCTCGCTGCTGCCCGTGCTCGGCTCCGCCCTGGTTTGGGTTCCGGTCGCACTATACCTGCTGGTGGCAGGCTCAGTCACGAAAGGGATCATCCTGCTCGCTTTCGGGACGTTCGTGATCGGTCTTGCGGACAATTTTCTCCGCCCGATCCTGGTCGGCCAGTCGATCCAAATGCCGAGCTATGTCGTGCTGCTCGCCACCGTAGGCGGCCTTGCGGCGTTCGGAGCGAACGGGTTCGTCATCGGCCCACTCGTCGCCGCGATGTTTCTCACGGCGTGGCACATCTTCGTCAGCTCGAAAGCGCGACAGGAGGTCCGGAAATGATCGTCATGTCGAGTTACTATCCGGCGGTCAGCCGAGCGCTGAATCCGGTCACCCCCGAATGCTATGCGGCGTGAGCAGGAAACCGCGGCGCAGAGAGCTTATCCGGCCGCACCGGCGTGCCCTCGAATTTGGTGTCTGCCTGGGCCGCGCGCTTGCAATGCGGGCACACGAAAAGATGCGCGATGATCGGGGTCGGCTCGTCGGCCAGCAGCTCGGAACGGAACCACTTCATCTCGATATGGCAGTCCGGGCATATCGGTGCTTCGAGATGCTCGGCAGCGCTTCTGAGACGATCAACCATGGGGCCCGTGTGCGTTTCCGAAAGCCATAACCAAATACCCATCGCCGGTCTGCAACAAAAGATACTCAGCCCGAAATTTAACAAGGGCTGCATTCATCAAGGCTGTTACAGCCGCCTGAGCGCCACGCTCGCCACCGTGTGATCGGCGCCCTTCTTCAGGATCAGCGTCGCGCGGGGGCGGGTCGGCAGGATGTTGTCCTCGAGATTGGCGAGGTTGGTGCGTTCCCAGATCGCGATCGCGGTGGCGGTGGCTTCCTCGTCCGACAACAGCGCATAGCGGTTGAAGTAGGATTTTGGATTGGTGAACGCGGTGTCGCGCAGCGACAGGAAGCGCCTGATGTACCACTGCCGCAGCGCGGCCTCGTCGGCGTCGATATAGACCGAGAAATCGAAGAAGTCGGAGACCACGGGCACCGCCTTGCCGTCACGCGGCAGCTTGCCGGTCTGCAGCACGTTGACGCCCTCGACGATCAGGATGTCGGGCTGGTCGATCTCGGCCCACTGGTTCGGCACGATGTCGTAGGTCAAATGCGAATAGACCGGCGCCCGCACATGGCGGCGGCCGGCCTTGATGTCAGAGAGGAAGCTGAGCAGCAACGGCAGGTCGTAGCTCTCCGGAAAACCTTTCTTCTGCATGATGCCCTGCCGTTCCAGCACGGCATTGGGATACAGAAATCCGTCGGTGGTGATCAGCTCGACCTTGGGACGCGGCGACCAGCGCGCCAGCAGCGCCTGAAGCACGCGGGCCGTGGTGGATTTTCCAACCGCGACCGAACCGGCGACGCCGATGATGTAGGGCATCTTGCGGTCGCGGATGTTCAGGAACTGGCGCTCCGCGTAATACAGCCGCTGCATCGCATCGACATAGATCGACAGCAGGCGCGACAGCGGCAGGTAGATGTCCTCGACTTCCTGCAAATCGAGGCGGTCGTGCAGCGAGCGCAGCCGGTCGAACTCGCCCGGCTCAAGCGTCATCGGCGTGTCGTCGCGGAGTCGCGACCACTCCTCGCGCGTATAGACGCGGTACGGATTATACTGCTGCTCGGGTGCGCGGATATCCATGACGCGATTCTCCACCTCGGCTAGCTGCCGCCCTTGCGCGACGCCTTTTCTTCCAACCCTGACATATTGGTCCGCTTGTCCAATGCGGCCTCGACCTCTTCCAGCTTTACGCCGCGGGCCTTGAGCAGCACAAGGAAATGATAGAGCAGGTCGGCGCCTTCGGCGATCAGATGCGCGCGATCGTTTTCGACTGCTGCGATTACGGTTTCGACTGCCTCCTCACCGAACTTCTTGGCGCAATGTTCGGCGCCCTTGTCGAGGAGCTTGCGGGTATAGGACGCCTCGCCACCCGCTGCCGCGCGGGCGTCGATGGTCTCGGCCAGATCGTGGATCGTGAAACGCGGCATACAAAGCACTCGGATTGGCCGGTAATCTGGCGGGATCAGCATCAGCCGGTCCCCGCCGATCATGTAGCATTTTTATGGACGGGAGTCGTCAGGCATCGAGGCGCATGGGCAGCCCGCGCCGGGACATGTGCTCCTTGGCTTCGCGAATGGTAAATTCCCCGAAGTGGAAGATCGAGGCAGCCAGCACGGCGGTGGCGTGGCCGTCGCGAATACCGTCGACGAGGTGGTCGAGATTACCGACGCCGCCCGAGGCGATCACGGGAACGGGAATGCTGTCGGCGATGGCCCGGGTCAGCGGGATGTCAAAACCCTGTCGTGTGCCGTCGCGGTCCATCGAGGTGAGCAGGATTTCACCGGCGCCGAGCGAGACCACCTCCTGGGCATATTCGATGGCGTCGATGCCGGTCGAGTTGCGACCGCCATGGGTGAAGATCTCCCAGCGCTCCCCGCCACCGGCGCGCTTGACCCGCTTGGCGTCGATCGCGACCACCACGCACTGCCCGCCAAATTTCTCGGCGGCTTCCTTGACGAACTCACGCCGTGACACCGCGGCGCTGTTGATCGAGACCTTGTCGGCACCGGCGCGCAGGAGGGTCTTGATATCGCTGACCTCACGCACACCGCCGCCGACGGTCACAGGCATGAAGCAGGCTTCCGCGGTACGCCGGACCACGTCCAGCATGATGCCACGGTTCTCATGGGTCGCGGTGATGTCGAGGAAAGTGAGCTCGTCGGCGCCGGCGGCGTCATAAGCAATCGCCGCTTCGACGGGGTCACCGGCATCGCGCAGGTCGACGAAGTTGACGCCTTTGACGACGCGGCCATCCTTGACGTCGAGGCAGGGGATCACGCGCACCTTGAACATCGGATGTCTCCTAGGCCGCGGCGCGGATCAGGGTGAGGGCGGCTGCGGGATCGAGCCGGCCATCGTAAAGCGCGCGACCGGCGATCGCGCCGGCGAGCTTTTTCGCGCGCGGCGCCAGCATCGCCTTGACGTCTTCGATCGAGGCGAGGCCGCCGGAGGCGATCACGGGAATCGAGATCGCATCCGCCAGCGCGATGGTCGCATCAAGATTCAGGCCCTTGAGCAGGCCGTCGCGCGCGATGTCGGTGAAGATGATGGCGGCGACGCCGGCATCCTCGAAACGCCGTGCGATCTCCAGCACCGTCACCTGCGAGGTCTCGGCCCAACCTTCGACCGCGACCTTGCCGTCACGCGCGTCGAGCCCGACCGCGACGCGGCCGGGGAATTTTTTTGCAGCAGCCTTCACCAGTTCAGGATCGCGCACCGCGGCGGTGCCGATGATGACACGGGTGATGCCTTTGTCGAGCCAGGCTTCGACAGTCGCGAGATCGCGAATGCCGCCACCGAGCTGCACCGGAATCGTGATCGTCTTCAGCATCGCCTCGACGGCCTGCGCGTTCACCGGCTTGCCGGCAAACGCGCCATCGAGATCGACGACGTGGAGATACTCGAAGCCCTGCGCGACGAAGCTCTCCGCCTGCGCGGCGGGATTGAGGTTGAACACGGTCGCGCGCGCCATGTCGCCCTGTTCGAGGCGCACGCATTGGCCGTTCTTGAGGTCGATCGCGGGAAAGAGAATCACGGTTTCCATCGCAAAAAGTTCGAGATCAGGGCCAAACCAAAGCGCTGGCTCTTCTCGGGGTGAAACTGCGTCCCGATGGCCGTATCCTTGCCGACGATCGCGGTGATGGGCCCGCCGTAATCGGCGCGCGCGAGCACGTCCGCCTCGTCGGCGGCGTTGAGGTGGTAGGAGTGCACGAAATAGGCGTGCTGGCCCTTGGGGCCGAGCGGCAGCCTATCCAGCACCGGATGCTCGCGCAGCACATCGAGCGTATTCCAGCCCATGTGCGGGATCTTGAGGCTCTCGTCGCGCGGCGTGATCTTCTCGACGTCGCCGCCGATCCAGTTCAGGCCTTGCGTGATGACATGCTCCTTGCCGCGGGTGGCGAACAGCTGCATGCCGACGCAGATGCCGAACATCGGCCGCGCCTTGACGCGCACCGCTTCGGTGATCGCCTCGACCATGCCGTTGACCGCATCGAGCCCACGCCGGCAATCGGCGAAGGCGCCGACGCCCGGCAGCACCAGACGGTCGGCGCTGTAGGCCTGGTCCGGATCGCTGGTGACGAACACTTTTTGCGGGTTATCCATGCTGCGCGCGGCGCGCTCGAACGCCTTGGCGGCCGAATGCAGATTGCCTGAACCGTAATCGATGATGGCGACGCTCATCTTGACCCTCCCGGTTCTGGAAACAAACCAATGATGCCGCCCGCCGGCATCGGCGGCGGGTTGGAGAATTGCTGACCCGGCACGTTGCGGGTCGGCGGCGGGCCGCCGCGATCGACGGCCCATTGATCGTTGACGATGCCGCGCTGCTTCTGGCTCCAGCGCTCGAAGAAGCGGCGCTCGGCGGTGTCCTCATCGTCGGAAATGACCACGTCGAGCTGGCGCCATTTACCGCGCGACAGCGTCCAGCGGCGCAGGCTGGAGGCTTCGAATCCCATCAGCAGCGCGACGATGACGTCGGCGAAAAAGATCGACGAACGGCCGACGCCGAGGCTGGACAGCCCGACGTTGAACGCGGCAACGAAGATCACCCAGCCGATCAGCGCCAGCCATAGCCGATTCCACAGCAGCCAGAGCGGGCCGAAGATCATCGCCCAGAAATGGAAGCCGTCGCGCACGAAGACGAATCTGTCGGTCGCGCGCAGATCGGCTCCGGCTGGGGAGGGAGCATGAACTGTGTAGACGGACATGGCGATGCCCCGTTCCCAAGAATTCAGTGATACCGCAAGCGGCGCGGGCCGCGGGCCGAAGATGTCAGCCGCCGAGCGAGCCCTTGGTGGACGGGATTTCGCCCACCGCCTTCGGGTCGATCGCGACCGCCGTCCGCAGCGCCCGCGCCAGACCCTTGAAGCAGGACTCGGCGATATGGTGACTGTTATCGCCATATAGGGTCTCGACGTGAAGAGTCACGCCGGCGTTCATGGCGAAGGCCTGGAACCATTCGCGCACCAGCTCGGTGTCGAACTCGCCGATCTTGTCGCGGGGGAAGTCGACCTTGAACACCAGGACGGGGCGGCCCGAGATGTCGATGACCACGCGCGACAGCGTCTCGTCCATGGGCATGTGCACGCCGGCATAGCGGGTGATGCCCGCCATGTTGCCGAGCGCCTGCTTGACGGCCTGGCCGAGCGCGATGCCGGTGTCTTCGGTAGTATGGTGATGATCGATGTGCAGATCGCCGACCGCCTTGACCGTGAGGTCGATGCGGGAATGGCGGGCGAGGAGATCGAGCATATGGTCGAAAAAGCCGATACCGGTCGCGATATTGGACACACCGGTGCCATCGAGGTTCACGGTGACCTCGATGTCGGTTTCCTTGGTCTTGCGCTTGATCGTCGCGGTGCGCATCAAAACTGGCTTTCATCCTCGTTCGGGGCCGAAAACGCCGGTCTTTTAACAGCCAAATGACGCCTTCGCTACTGCGGGAACGGCTGGCCGGGCCTCTACTTCTGCCTATGGTGAGCGAAATTGGTCCCGGAGCGGCCCGTTGTGCCCCCGCTCCCGACCGCCTAAATCAGCCCGGACAACGAGGATCATTCATGCAGGCTTCCCAGAACAGCTCGCCGGTCTGGCACGGCACCACGATTTTGACGGTCCGCAAGGGCGGCACGGTGGTGGTCGGCGGCGACGGCCAGGTCTCGATCGGCCAGACCGTGATCAAGTCCAACGCCAGGAAGGTCCGGAAACTCGGCAAGGGCGACGTCATCGGCGGCTTTGCCGGCGCCACCGCCGATGCCTTCACGCTGTTCGAGCGCCTGGAAGCCAAGCTCGAGCAATATCCGGGGCAATTGACCCGGGCCGCGGTCGAACTCGCCAAGGACTGGCGCACCGATCGTTATTTGCGACGGCTGGAGGCCATGATGATCGTGGCCGACAAGGACGTTTCCCTGGTGCTGACAGGCACCGGCGACGTGTTGGAGCCCGAAGCCGGCGTGATGGCGATCGGCTCCGGCGGGAATTACGCACTGGCGGCCGCCCGCGCCCTGCTCGACACCGACAAGGACGCCGAGACCATCGTCCGCCGCTCCCTCGACATCGCCGCCGACATCTGCGTCTACACCAACCGCAATGTGACCGTCGAAGCGCTGGCGGCCGGCTAGGGCTGTGGGGTTGGACTCGGGCCAACGTTCCGACAAGGTGCGTTCCCTCCCCCCTTGTGGGGGAGGGCTAGGGAGGGGGGTAGCCCAGGAAAAAGTGCCGGATGATACAACGAGCGCGGGCGCGCGACGGAAAGAGTCCCCGTGTGGCACCCCTCTCCCTGCCCCTCCCCCACAAGGGGGGAAGGAACGGAGAGAGCGTTACTATCGGCCGAACTCATGACGTCCGCCTACACCTTCCGCTCGATGACCGCGGCTGACCTGCCGCTGATCCGGCGATGGCTGGGCGAAGCACATGTGCGGGACTGGTGGGGCGATCCGGACGAGCAGTTCGCGCTCGTGAGCGGCGATCTCGACGAGCCCGCAATGGACCAGTTCATCGTGTTGGCCGGCGGCAAGCCGTTCGGCTATCTTCAATGCTACCGCCTGACCGCCTGGAATACGGATCTTGGGCCGCAACCGGAGGGCACCCGTGGCATCGATCAATTCATCGGCGAAAGCGACATGATCGGGCGCGGGCACGGCTCGGCATTCATCCGCCAATTCGCCGACGCGCAGCTGCATCAGGGCCTGCCCCGCATCGTCACTGACCCCGATCCGCTCAATGCCCGTGCCGTGCGTGCCTATGAGAAAGCCGGCTTTGTCCGCGACCGCATGGTCGAGACGCCTGACGGGCCGGCACTCCTGATGGTGCGCGAACCATGACGCTGGCAACCACGCATGAGAGCAGGGCCGCGTTTCCACCGCTCGCCTGGGTCGGCATCGCGCTGCTGCTGCTGGCGATGCAGGCCTCGATCCTGCTTGCGATGGGCCGGGTGCCGATCTGCACTTGCGGCTATGTCAAGCTGTGGCATGGCGTGGTGAACAGCTCGGAAAATTCGCAGCACATCGCCGACTGGTACACCTTCTCGCACATCCTGCACGGCTTCCTGTTCTACGGACTGACCTGGCTGCTGTTCGCACGCCTGCCATTCGTGTCTCTGTCCTGGCCGGCGCGCCTGATCGTCGCGATGCTGATCGAAGGTGCCTGGGAGATCGTCGAGAACTCGCCTTTCATCATCGAACGCTACCGCGCCGGCACGATCTCGCTGGATTATTTCGGCGACAGCATCGTCAATTCGGTTTCTGACAATTTGTCCATGATGCTGGGCTTCCTCGCCGCGCGCCTGCTGCCTGTATCGGTGACCGTCCTGCTCGGGCTCGCCTTCGAAATCATGCTGGCGCTCCATATTCGCGACAATCTGACGCTCAATATCCTGATGCTGATCCATCCGATCGAGGCCGTGAAACAATGGCAATCGGGCCCGCCGATCATCTGACGGCAAAAAAAGCGGCTTGTCCCGCCCCGCATCTGATCCTAGCTAAGGTCCCATGACAGACTTTTCTCCCCGCGAAATCGTTTCCGAACTCGACCGTTTCATCGTCGGCCAGGCCGATGCCAAGCGCGCCGTCTCGATCGCGTTGCGCAACCGCTGGCGGCGGCAACAGCTCGAAGGTTCCTTGCGCGAAGAAGTGCTGCCGAAGAACATTTTGATGATCGGCCCCACCGGCGTCGGCAAGACCGAGATCGCGCGGCGGCTCGCCAAGCTTGCCAATGCGCCGTTCCTGAAGGTCGAGGCGACGAAATTCACCGAGGTCGGCTATGTCGGCCGCGACGTCGAGCAGATCGTGCGCGATCTCGTCGAGGTCGCGATCGCCCAGGTCCGCGAGCGCAAGCGCAAAGACGTGCAGGCACGCGCGCAGCTCGCCGCCGAGGAACGCGTGCTCGATGCGCTGGTCGGCGCCAATTCCAGCGCGGCGACGCGGGACTCCTTCCGCAAGAAGCTGCGCGCGGGCGAGCTCAACGACAAGGAAATCGAGATCGAGACGCAAGGCGGCGGCAGCGGCTTTCCGATGTTCGAGATCCCGGGCATGCCTGGCGCGCAGATGGGCGCGGTTTCGATCGGCGACATCTTCGGCAAGCTCGGCGGACGCAGCAAGACGCGGCGGCTGACGGTGGAGAGCTCGCACGAGATCCTCGTCAACGAGGAATCCGACAAGCTGCTCGACAGCGATCAGTTGACGCTGGAGGCGATCAGCGCGGTCGAGAACAACGGCATCGTGTTCCTGGACGAGATCGACAAGATCTGCGCCCGCGAAGGCCGCGCCGGCGGTGACGTCTCGCGCGAGGGCGTGCAGCGCGACCTGCTGCCGCTGATCGAGGGCACCACGGTCTCGACCAAGCACGGCGCGGTGAAGACCGACCACATCCTGTTCATTGCCTCAGGCGCCTTCCACGTCGCAAAACCGTCCGATTTGTTGCCGGAACTACAGGGCCGCCTGCCGATCCGCGTCGAGTTGCAGGCACTGACCCGCGACGACATGCGCCGCATCCTGACCGAGCCCGAGGCCTCGCTGATCAAGCAATATGTCGCGCTGATGCAGACCGAGGGCGTCACGCTCGACATCACCGACAACGCCATCGACGCGCTGGCGGATGTCGCGGTGGCCGTGAATTCCACCGTCGAGAACATCGGCGCGCGGCGTTTGCAGACCGTGATGGAGCGGGTGCTGGACGAGATCTCCTTCACGGCCCCCGACCGCAGCGGCGAGACCGTCAGGGTCGACGCCGATTTCGTGCAGAAGCACGTCGGCGACCTCGCCAAGAACGCGGATTTGAGCCGGTTCATTTTGTAAATCCGGGCGGCCCGCGCTATGGATGCGGCGTGACCGCACGCATCCTGCAAAACCCCTGGCGTCTCCTGCTCGCGATCAACGCGGCAATCATGGTCGGCGTCTTCGTTCACAAGATCCAGCTGCCGCCTTACGTCCCCTACATCCACCTCCTCGTCGACTATCATTTCGGCTTCATCAAGCGCGCGTTGATCGGGGCGATCGTCGCGCTGTTCACCGACAAGGTGCCGCTATGGCTGGTGTTCGCGCTCGGCGGCGCGGCATGGCTGGTGACGCTCGGTCTTTATGTAAGACTATTCGAGAAGACGTTCGGCTTCACCGTGAAGACATTGCCGCTGTTCGTCTTCATCGCGGGCTCGCCGTTCTTCCTCAAGAACTTCATGCACACGCTCGGCCATTTCGACATCTATGGCTGCGCGCTGGCGATCGTCCTGCTGTTGGTGCCCGCCGGCTCGCTGCTGTTCGTGGCGCTGGCTGCGCTGTTCTCGATCGTTCTCGTCCTGATCCACCACATCCATCTCCTGATGTATGTGCCGACCATCATCACCATCGTCGTGATCAGGCATTATCTGACGCACGGCTGCGATCGCACCAATGTCGCGTTCGGCATCATCGCCCTGCTTGCCGTTTCCACGCTGTTCTTCACGGCGCAGTTTTTGGGAACGATGCCGATCCCGGAGGCGGATTTCGTCGCCTATCTGAAGAGCCGGATGGTCGATCCGTCGCGGACCGACCTGCTGCAGTTCGCCTACATCTGGTATCAGCCGCTGGCGCAGGAGATTTCCGACACCTGGGGCCGCCTGCCGCACAACATCCTGGGCGTCCCCGTGTTCGTGCTGTTGATCTGGCTGCACACTCCGCTGTGGCGCTATTTTGCGAATTTGATCGGCGCGCTCGCCAACGACACACATCGCCGTCTCGTGGTCGCGGCGCTCGCCGGCGTCAGCCTCGCCTGTCTCGTGATGTTCGCGATGATCTTCGACTATTCGCGCTGGATCTCGAACTGGGCGGTCTGCATGTTCCTGATCCTGCACGCGGTGAAGATGCTGCCCACCGCTCACGAGACGCCGTTGATTCCGGCGGAAGACCGCAGCGCGAATATTTTCGGTTTGGTCCTCACGCTGATCCCGCGCGTAGGGATCGTGCGACCGTTTTAGACGATGCGCTCCCTCTCCCGCTCGCGGGAGAGGTTGGAGCGAGCCCCGCGGCTAATATCTAGCCCGCCTGATCCGCACGTAAAGCGCGCCCTCGCCGCCATGGCCGATGCCGGCCTCTTCGAACCCCACGACGAAGGCGCGGAATTCCGGCAGGCTCAGCCATTCCGGCACCTGACGGCGCAGCACGCCGCTCTCGCCGCCGCTTCGGCCCTTGCCGGTGATCACGAGCACGAACGTCAGGCCGTCATGATGGGCGCGGTGCAGGAAGCCGGTCAGCGCGCGATGGGCACGCATCTGGGTCATGCCGTGCAGATCGAGCCGCGCCTCGATCTCGCTGCGCCCGCGCGACAGCTTTGTGCGCTCGCGTTTGCCGAGCGGCGCAAGCGGCGGCACGGCGGGTTTCGCTGCACGCGGTGCCGGGACGGCGGCAATCGGACGTGGCGATGACGCAGGCCGCGTGGCGGGCGCTGCGGGGGAAGGCTCGGCGCGCGGCGCAGCTTGCGCCTTCGCCGCACGAGGCTTCCTCAGCGGCTTGACCTGCTTTGCGACCGTATCCCACAGCGCGCGCTCTTCCTCGCTCAGCGCGCGACGGCGCGGCGAGGGACGAGGCTCCAGCACGGGCGGACGGGACGATCGCTTCATTGCTGGTGGGAACGACTCTTCGGGTGCCTGCGCGGTTCGCGGACAGGTTCTATCACGGGACGCGGCGCCGGCAGCGGCACCGGGCCGGCGATAGCGACCGTGTCAGTCTTGTTCGGCGCGACAGCTCCGGCAGGAGCAGCGGTCTTCGCAGGCTCGGTTTGCGGAAACAGCTTTGCAATTCTCTCCGACGGCCGCGGATCCGGCACAGGGAGCCGCGCGCCGCGCGTGGTGGGATCGAGGCCCTTCGGCACCAGCATCACGAAATGCATGGCATGGCGCAGCCGCCCGGAGACGCGGCCGGCCTCCTGACCCGCGCCGAAATAGAGATCGGCGCGCGCGGGCCCGATGATGGCCGAGCCGGTATCCTGCGCGATCATCAAGCGATGGAATGGCGTCTTCGACCGATCGGAATCGATCGGCAGCTCGCCTTCGATGAAAAACGGAGTGCCGTAGACGTGCAGCGATTTGTCCACCGCGATCGAGCGGCCGGCCGTCAGCGGAATGCCCTGCGCACCGACCGCCTCTTCCTTGTCGGACAGATTGACCTCGCGGAAGAAGATGTAGGAGCGGTTCTGGCGCCGCAGCTCCTTGGCGCCGTCAGGTGTCTGCGCCATCCACTCCCTGATCCTCTGCATCGACATCTCTTCCTTCGGAATGATGCCGCGCTCGATCAGGATGCGACCGACGGCGGTGTAGGGATAGCCGTTATAGGCGTCGTAGTTGAGCCGGACCGTGCCGCCGTCGTCGAACTTGATCCGCGCCGAGCCCTGGATCTGGGCGAACAGCAGATCGGTCGGGTCCTTCAGCCAGGCAATCTCGAGTCCGCGGCCGGCGATCTTGCCGTCCTCGATCTCGGCGCGGTCGTAATAGGGCACGAGCTTGCGGCGGCCGATCTTGCGATAGACCGGGCCCTTGTTGGGCAGGCTGACCGAATCCTGCTTGTAGCCGCGCACGAACAGGTTGGAGGGGCGGCGATAGACCGGGACGTTGTAGACCTCGGTCTGCGTGCGCGATCCCTCCAGCACCGGCTCGTAATAGCCGGTGACGAAACCGTCGGGCTCGCCGAGGCGCGAGATCCGCAGCGGCGCGAAATTCTCCTCGAAGAAGATCTTGGCCCTGGCATCGTCGGTAAGCTCGAGCGATTTGGCGACCCGGCAGGGTTCGCCCAGCGACGCGCCCAAAGCCTTCGGTTCGGGCGCGCCGGTCTGCGCGCTGATCGGCCGGCAGCTCGCGCGAAAGGTCTTGTAGGCGGCGAGATGATTGTCGTCGCCCCAGCCCTTCACATCGGCCCAGGCCAGCGGCAGATATTGCGCGCCGGGAATTTCGAGCGGCAGGGGGAGCTGCGGATACGGCAAGGCCCGCGGCGGCGCGGCGGGCAATTCCGGAAGATGATGGTGATGGCTGCGATAGTGGCGCCGCGCCGCCTCGGCACCGAGTGAAAACGACGACAGCGCGACGGCACCTGCGCAAAGCGCCGTCGCGCAGGTCTTCAGGAAAGCCTTAATTCGCGCTTCCGGTGCCAACCAGCTTCCAGTTCGGATCGCGAGAGGTGATGTCGCGGGCGAAAGTCCAGATGTCGGTGATGTCGGCGACCGTGTCGGCGCTGCCGTCGACGATGTTGCCGGCCTTGTCCCGCGTGGCTGAGATCATCTGCGAGACGAAGCGGATCGTGAGCTGGGCCGTGCGGTCGCGCAGCTCGGCGCCGACGAGCTCGGCCTTGTCGATCGAGACAAAGCGCGTCTCGGTCTTCTGCTCGTTCTTCTCGCGCTCCTTGATCGCGGCATCGAAGCTCTCATAGACCTCCGACGACAGCAGGTCGCGCAGCGCGCGGCGGTCGCCATTGGCAAAGGCCAGCACGATCATCTCATAGGCGCCGCGGGCGCCGGAGATGAAATGGCGCGGATCGAAGGTGGAATCCTTTTCGACAATGGAGTCGAGACCTTGGGCGAGCACGGTGCCCGGCTCGGTCAGGCCCTTCCAGCGGTCGGAGGGCGGGGTCGGCTCGGCCGTCGGCGCCAAGGGGGCCTGGTCGATGACCTTGCCCGGCATGGTGACGACGTTCTTGTCCTGGGCACCCTGGAGCGCGTTGCGGTCGAACGGCGGCCGCTCGTTACCGGTGCGCTGCCCCAGCACACTGCGCAGCCTCAGAAAGATGAAGACCGCAAGCGCCAGGAAGATGATGGTGTAGATGTCCACGTCGTATTCGCTTTCTGGTCGTCTGTAGAAGGGGCCGTCTCGAAGGATCGTGCCGGGAAAATCGATCCGGCCAGTAGACCGTTCCATACCGGAACGGCAAGTCTACATCACCATTTCGGGTCCGCGCGTCAGGTCCGTGGGATGTAGGCACGAAATCTTGCCCGGCCAATGGCGCCTTTTGGCACAGCACCGAGTGTAGCGCGTTTTATGCTTAAGGGGAAACCCGATCCTGACCGGAAATCGCGCATCTTCAATCGTTTAAGCCGCGGTTACGCGGGATCGACGGGGTGAACGCCATAGTTGTGGGCGTGGCCGGAATTCCCCATCCGGGACCGTTCGTCCTTGTGGAACGAGGTAGCCCTATGTTAGCCAACCGCCGCGAAATTCAGCCCCAATCGGGTAAGGAGACACTCTTATGACCAACGGTAACGGCACCCCTCCCGAGGCGGCCCAGGCTCCCCAGCTCAACGTCCTGGCGCAATATACCAAGGACCTCTCGTTCGAAAATCCGAATGCGCCCAGCTCGCTCCAGCAGCAGAGCCAACCGCCGCAGATCAACATCCAGATCAATGTCAGCGCCAACAACCTGAGCGAACAGGAGTTCGAGGTCACGCTGTCGGTCGAGGGCAAGGCCGAGACCGCCGGCAAGATCATGTTCTCGTTCGAGCTCGCTTATGCCGGCGTGTTCCGCATCTCCAACGTGCCGAAGGACAATTTGCATCCGCTGGTCATGATCGAATGCCCGCGCCTGCTGTTCCCGTTCGCCCGTGAGATCATCGCTACTGCCGTGCGCGACGGCGGGTTCCCGCCCTTGATGCTGGACCCGGTCGACTTCGTCGGCCTCTATCGGCAGAACATGGAGCGGCAAATGGCCGCTCAGCCGAGCGGCCAGGCCTAACCAGCCGAAGCGACAGCTGGAGCGGGCAAGAACTCGTTCCAGATCGCCTTGTCGCCGAGCGTCGCGATGAAGGCCCGGTGGGCCTCGCGCTCGGCGTCTGAGATTCGCGGCGCGAGCGGCGCTGGCCGCTGCCGCCGTGGCGCATCGGCAGCCCCATTGGCGCGAGTCTCTTCGGATTCCGAAGCGAGCAGCAGCTGCGATTGCCGCGCGCCGACGAGATCCACATAGACTTCCGCAAGCAACTCAGCGTCGAGCAATGCGCCGTGCTTGGTGCGGCGTGAATTGTCGATCGCATAGCGCGAGCAGAGATCGTCGAGCCGGTTAGATACGCCGGGATGCTTGCGCCGTGCCAGCAGCAGCGTATCGACCAGCCGCTCACGCGGGATCCCCGGGCGCTTGATCCGGTCGAGCTCGGCATTGATGAAGCTGATGTCGAACGAGGCATTGTGGATCACCAGCGGCGCGTCGCCGATGAACTCCAGAAAATCGTCGACGACCTCGCGGAACAGCTGCTTCGTCGCCAGGAACTCGGCCGACAGCCCGTGCACCGCAAAGGCTTCTGCCGGCATGTCCCTTTCCGGATTGATGTAGACGTGGAAACTCTGCCCCGTCGGCATGCGATTGAGCATCTCGACGCAGCCGATTTCGACCAGGCGGTCTCCCCGCAGCGGATCGAGGCCGGTGGTTTCGGTGTCGAGAACGATTTCGCGCATGATCCAAGAAGCCGTGTCAGGCGGCGAATCAGGCGCGCCGCTGCGGCATCTTAACGACCTCGGCCAGGATGTGCGCGATTTGGGCGCGCACCGGCTCGAGTCCATGCGACGTATCCACCACAAAATCAGCACGCTTGCGCTTGTCCGCGTCGGGTGTCTGCTTGGCGATGATGGCGTCGAGCTTGGCCTCGTCCATCGTGCCGCGCGCCAGCACCCGCTCGCGCTGCAGTTCCGGAGACGTGGTGACGACGACCACGGCGTCGACCCGCGTCTCGCCGCCCGTCTCGAACAGCAGTGGAATGTCCAGCACCACGACCGGCGCGTTGGTGGCTTCTGCGTCGGCGAAGAATTTTCTCCGGGAAGCGCCGAGCATCGGATGGACGATCTGCTCGAGCTGCTTGATGGCGGCGGCATCGTGCACCACACGCGCCGACAGTTTTGGCCGATCGACCTTGCCGTTCGCGGTGGTGCCGGGGAACGCGGCCTCGATCGCGGGCGCAGCCTCGCCCTCATAGAGCTGATGGACGGCCGCATCGGCATCGTAGACGGGGACGCCGGCCTCCGCGAATAATTTCGCGGTGGTGGATTTGCCCATCCCGATCGAGCCGGTCAGTCCCAGGATCCGCATCAGCGCCCAGCCATCTCTGCCAATTACACTGCAACTAGCCGCTCGCGCCGCAGGAACGCAAGCAGCGGCAGCAACGGCAAGCCGAGAATGGTGAAGTGGTCGCCCTCGATACGCTCGAACAAATGAATGCCCAGGCTTTCGAGCTGATAGCCGCCGACGCTGGTGGTGACGGCATCGCCGGCGATGTCGAGATAGGCCGAAAGCTCGGCCTCGGTCATCTGCCGCATGGTGAGGCGGGCGACCGAGACCTCCTCGAAGATGATCTCACCATTACGTGCTATCGCCACGGCGGAATTCAGCTCATGGCATTGGCCGGAGAGATCGCGCAGTTGCGCCAACGCTTGGGCACGGCCCGCAGGCTTGTTGAAGAGCCTATCGCCAAGCGCCAGCGTTTGATCCGCACCGATGACGGTGCTTCCAGCGTGATGGACCGAGACCGCTCTGGCCTTTTCGCGCGCCAAAAGCAACGCAATCTCGCGCGGATCTGAAAGCCCGGAGGCGGCCTGGATACCGCGCTCGTCGATATCAGCCGTGATCGCCTTGAACTCGAGCCCGGCATTGGCCAGCAGCATCTTTCGCGCGCTGCTCTGCGAGGCCAGGATCAACGAGGATTTGCCGAGCCACAGACCCATTGCGAAACTATTCCCAAGACTATTCCCAAGGATATTCCAAAGACTGTTCTCAAATTTATTCAGACGGCCGGTTACGCTGGCGATCGCTGTAGAGTTTCATGATCGCCGCGGCGGTTTCCTCGATCGAGCGCCGCGTCACGTCAAGCAGCGGCCAATCGTGCTTGGCGCTCAGCTTGCGGGCAAATGCGACCTCCTCGGCGACCGACTGCTTGTCCGTGTAGGTGTCGCCGCTGGAATCGGCGCCCATGGAGAGCAGGCGGTTCGTGCGCACCTGAATCAAGCGTTCCGGCGTCGCATGCAGGCTCACCACCAGCGGTCGCGTCAACGTTTCCAACTGCGACGGCACCGGAATGCCTGGAACCAGCGGCACGTTGGCAGTGCGGATGCCACGGTTGGCAAGGTAGATCGACGTCGGGGTCTTGGAGGTGCGGGAGACACCGACGAGCACCACGTCCGCGTCGTCGAGCCCTTCGACATGCTGGCCGTCATCATGGATCATCGTGTAGTTCAGCGCGTCGATGCGCTTGAAGTATTCGGCATTGAGCACGTGCTGGGCGCCGACCCGGCCGGTCGTGGCAGCTCCGAGATACGCCTCGAACAGCTGCATCACCGGGCCGATGATCGACAGGCTCGGAACATTGATCCCCTTGCACTTGTCCTCGAGCCTGGAGACCAGATCCTTCTCGAGCAGCGTGAACAGCACGATTCCCGGCGCTTCCTCGATCTCGTCGAGCACACGATCGAGCTGTTTCTGGCTGCGCACCAGCGGATAGACGTGCTCGACCGGCGTCACGTTGGCGTATTGGGCGGCAACGGCCCGCGCGACCGTGATCAGCGTCTCACCGGTGGAGTCGGACACGAGGTGCAGATGGAAATAATTGCTCGAGGTCGGCACAAAAGACCTTTGTATGAAACCCGTGTGGTTTGTGGATTTCTGTGGACCTTAACCCCTCGGAAAGGGATGTGCGACACCGCGGGCGGGACAAGTGCCAATTTTCTTCACACCACTGCCCGTGAGAACAAGTTCGGCGCCCCGTCGAAAGAGAAACGGGATTGTGCCGATAACCCTCTTGATAAGCTGCCGACAGAAACGCGCAAGCCTTTGAAGCTGACCGCCTTATCGAAAGCGGCCAGCGCGATCAGGGATATGTTGATGGATGTGAACAAGCGCGTGTGAACGGGCGGACGGAATTGTGTGAGTCCAATTCACCGTCACATAGACTCAAACCTTAAGAATCTAAGATTCTTATTGGAGAAGGGCGCTACGGACGGATATGTGTGCAGGCAAGACCTTAACGAGTTCTTACTATCCCCAGCGTTCCCCCTCGGCTGGGTAGAAATCCGGACCCCAGACATGTTTGAAGACGTCTATCTCTGGATCAAGGCGCTGCATGTGATCGCGGTCATCTCCTGGATGGCCGGCATGCTCTATCTGCCGCGGCTGTTCGTTTATCATTGCGAGGCCGAAATCGGCTCGAAGCAGTCGGAAACGTTCAAGATCATGGAACGGCGGCTGTTCAAGGCGATCATCAACCCCGCTATGATCGTGACCTGGCTCGCCGGGCTCTATCTCGCCTGGGCTGGACACTGGTTCAGTTTCGGCTGGCTGCACGTAAAACTGGCACTGGTCCTGGCGATGTCCGCGGTCCACGGCTTTTTTTCGCGCTGGCTGAAGGATTTCGCGGCGGACCGGCGCCCCCGGAGCCAAAAATTCTATCGAATTATCAATGAGCTACCTACTGCCTTGATGATTCTGATCGTCATCATGGTGATCGTGAAGCCGTTCTAGGCAGGGGTCGCGAACAATCGCTCAGTGCTTCTGCTTGCGGAGTGAGAGGCGATTTTCTATATTAGCAATATCCCACCCAACGCAGGCGGATGTGGTCGTGTCTGAGCTTTCCAGAGGCCGGACACCCCATCAGGTTTGAAGCCTCACCGGCGCTCTCCTTGCCAGACCTGCGGACCTTACCTTTTCGCGTCCGCATTTCAGAGCCTCCTCGCACCCCCTCCCAGGTTACCCCACAGGACCACCCCAATGCGGGAAATCAAACTCCAGGACCTCAAGTCGAAGACGCCGGCCGAGCTCGTCTCGTTCGCGGAAGAGAACGGGGTCGAGAATGCCAGCACCATGCGCAAGCAGGAGCTGCTGTTCGCCATCCTCAAGCAGCTTGCGCTCGCCGAGACCGACATCGTCGGTGAAGGCGTCGTCGAGGTTCTCTCCGACGGCTTCGGCTTCCTCCGCTCGCCCGATGCGAATTATCTGCCGGGCCCGGATGACATCTACGTTTCGCCCTCGCAGATCCGCCGTTTTGGCCTGCGCACCGGCGACACCATCGAAGGCCACATCCGCAGCCCGAAAGAAGGCGAGCGCTATTTCGCGCTGCTGAAGGTCAACACGCTCAATTTCGAGGACCCGGAAAAGGCCAAGCACAAGGTCAATTTCGACAACCTCACGCCGCTGTTTCCGAATCAGCGCTTCCGCATGGAAATCGACGACCCAACGCGGAAAGACCTGTCTGCAAGGGTGATCGACATCGTCGCGCCGATCGGCAAAGGCCAGCGTGCTCTGATTGTCGCGCCACCGCGCACGGGCAAGACCGTGCTGATGCAGAACATCGCGCACTCGATCGCGCATAATCATCCCGAGTGCTATCTGATCGTGCTCCTGATCGACGAACGTCCGGAAGAAGTTACGGACATGCAGCGTTCGGTGAAGGGCGAGGTCGTCTCCTCGACCTTCGACGAACCGGCGGTGCGCCACGTCCAGGTCGCCGAGATGGTGATCGAGAAGGCCAAGCGTCTGGTCGAGCATGGCCGCGACGTCGTGATCCTGCTGGACTCCATCACGCGCCTCGGCCGCGCCTACAACACCGTGGTGCCGTCATCGGGCAAGGTGCTGACCGGCGGTGTCGACGCCAACGCGCTGCAGCGGCCGAAGCGGTTCTTCGGCGCGGCCCGCAACATCGAAGAGGGTGGCTCGCTGACGATCATCGCGACCGCGCTGGTTGATACCGGCAGCCGCATGGACGAAGTCATCTTCGAAGAGTTCAAGGGTACCGGCAACTCCGAGCTGATCCTCGACCGTAAGGTTTCGGACAAGCGGACCTTCCCGGCGATCGACATTTCGCGCTCCGGCACCCGCAAGGAAGAGCTGATCACCGATCCGGTGGTCCTGAAGAAGATGTACGTGCTCCGCCGCATCCTGAATCCGATGGGGACGATGGACGGAATCGACTTCCTGCTCGACAAGCTGCGCTCGACCAAGAGCAATTCCGAGTTCTTCGACTCGATGAACACCTGATTGCAGTGCAACATGACCAAAGGGCGCCTTCGGGCGCCCTTTTTCGTTGTGCGGCTTTGCTGCAGCGAAGGTGCAGCATTGTGGGGCGCCTGCCGCTTTTAGCGGATGTCGCCTAATACATTGATATGATTTGCGAATAGCGAGATCAGGGGCGTCGCTCATTCCGTTGGAAGTGGTTCTTGCAACAGGCGCTCGCGAAATTGTTGCATCGCAACACGGGCTTTGCTGCAGGAATTGGTGCAGCAAATCGCGCGATTTGTCTGCCGAAACAGATGTTTGCCTTTTCGCTTTCAGCCGGACAAATAGGTCATGCATCCGCGAGACCACACCATCTTTGCGCTGTCGTCCGGCCGTCCGCCAAGCGCGCTCGCGGTGGTGCGCGTCTCCGGGCCAGGCGCCAGCCTGGTGCTGACGACGCTGGCGGGCAAGCTGCCGGCGCCGAGGCAGGCAAGTCGCCGGCTCCTTCATGACGACGCGGGCCAGCCGATCGACGATTCGGTGGTGTTGTGGTTTCCAGGCCCCGCCAGCGCGACCGGCGAGGACGTCGCCGAATTCCACGTCCATGGCGGCCGCGCGGTGCTGGCGGCACTCTTCGCCGCTATTTCCGTAATTCCGAATACGCGTACCGCCGAGCCCGGCGAATTCACCCGGCGTGCCTTCGAGAACGGCAAGCTCGACCTGACCGAAGCGGAGGGCCTCGACGATCTCATTCACGCCGACACCGACCGGCAGCGCCGCCAGGCGTTACGGCAGCTGCAGGGTCTCCTTGGCAGTCGCGCGCGCGACTGGCGCGAGCGCATCATCGAGGCCTCGGCCTTGATCGAGGCCGGCATCGATTTCTCCGATGAGGGCGATGTGCCCGCCGAGTTGATGGCGCCTGCGGTCAAGGCGATCAGTGCGCTGCACGACGAAATCGCAGAAGTCCTTGCGGCACAGGGACAAGCTGAACGCTTGCGCGACGGCCTCGTGGTTGCGATCGCGGGCGAGCCGAATGTCGGCAAATCGACGCTGATCAACCAGCTCGCGCGTCGCGACGTGGCAATCGTCTCGCCGCATGCCGGCACGACACGCGATGTAATCGAGGTGCAGCTCGATCTCGACGGCTATCCCGTCACGGTGATCGACACCGCCGGCATTCGGGAGACCGACGATCCGGTCGAGCAGGAGGGTGTACGCCGGGCGCGAGCCCGAGCCGAAGACGCCGACCTCGTGTTGTGGCTGGTGGAGGCGGGGCGCGCTGTCGATCCGGCTGCGATACCGTTGCTGGGGAAGTCCGGCAACGCAGGCAATCGCTCCGGCTCGGTCTGGACCGTGCGCAACAAGGTCGATCTCGGCGGGGTCGAGGACGTCGGACCGCGCGGTGAGTTCCGAATCGCAGCGAGCCGGGGCGACGGCATTCCCGAACTGGTCGATGCCCTCGTGAAATTCGCTGCCGTCTTCTTCGGAACGACCGAGGGGGCATTGGTGACCCGGGCCCGGCAGCGGGATCTGCTGCGCCGGGCATCGGACAGCTTGCGTCGGAGTCTGGAGCTTGTAGAACACGGCGAGGAGCTTGCCGCCGAAGAGCTGCGGGCTGCCGCCTATGCCTTGGGCCGACTGCTGGGTCGGGTGGACGTTGAGGACGTCCTGGGGGCTATTTTCCAGAAATTCTGTGTTGGAAAATAGCGCTAGTGCTTCATTGTAGAATTAGCCTTTGTTCCACTTCTTGGCGTTTCACGTGAAACAAGGCGGGCGGTTCCCAGATGTTTCACGTGAAGCGTCTCCATCACCCAATTCTCCGGTCTGAAACGTAGCAGCTAAGGAGCGGGTGAGCGGAGAGACCGGGATCACCCCTCTCGCGCCGATAGGGGTATGCCGCTGCCATCCCTTCGGAGACCGGCCGGCATCTGGGCATTACGACCTCCGGTCCATGTCCTTATCCTTCGAGAGTCCCGTTTTCTCGCACTGAAAACCGCAATCTTTCCAAGGGCCATTCTACTGTGCATGGGGTTGTTTTCGCGAAAACACTCGGGCATCGCTTGCCCCGTTTCACGTGAAACAGCCGCCTCTCCAGTTTCCACTTCCGGCTTGCCCGCCTCTGAGTTAGAAGTCCGCCCATGCGAACAGAGCGAGAGAGCTTCGACGTCATCGTGATTGGCGGCGGCCACGCCGGCTGTGAGGCCGCTTCTACGTCTGCCCGGATGGGCGCGGCCACGGCGCTGGTGACGCACCGTTTCTCCACGGTCGGCGCGATGTCCTGCAATCCCGCCATCGGCGGCCTCGGCAAGGGCCATCTGGTTCGCGAGGTCGACGCGCTCGATGGTCTGATGGGCCGGGTCGGCGATGCCGGCGGCATCCAGTTTCGCGTCCTCAATCGCCGTAAGGGCCCCGCGGTCCGTGGTCTGCGCGCGCAGGCCGACCGGAAGCTCTATGCCGCCGCGATGCAGTCGGCGATTCGGGAGACCGACGGTCTTTCGGTGATCGAAGGCGAGGCCGACGAGCTGATCGTGGTCGAGGGACGGGTGATCGGCCTGCGCCTGGCAGATGGCCGCGAACTTCGGGCAGGGGCTGTCGTCGTCACCACCGGCACCTTCCTCCGCGGTCTGATCCATCTTGGAGAGAAGAACTGGCCGGCCGGCAGGGCTGGCGAGGCGCCTGCGATGGGTCTTTCGATCTCCTTCGAGCGTGCCGGGTTCACCCTTGGACGGCTCAAGACAGGGACCCCGCCGCGACTGGACGGCTCGACGATCGACTGGTCCGCGGTCGAAATGCAGCCGGGGGACGAGCCTCCGGAGCCGTTTTCGGTGATGACCCAGCGGATCACGACCCCGCAGATCCAGTGCGGGATCACCCGAACCAATTCAGCGACCCACGAGGTGATCCGGGCCAACGTCCATCGCTCTCCGATGTACTCCGGCCAGATCAAGAGCTCCGGACCGCGCTATTGCCCCTCGATCGAGGACAAGATCGTTCGCTTCGGCGATCGCGACGGTCACCAGATCTTCCTGGAGCCGGAAGGGCTCGACGACAGCACTGTCTATCCCAACGGCATTTCGACCTCGCTGCCGGAGGAGGTCCAGCTCGCCATCCTCGCAACCATTCCCGGCCTGGAGCGGGTGAAGATGGTCCGGCCGGGCTATGCCATCGAATACGACCACATCGATCCGCGTGAGCTCGATCCGACCCTCCAGACCAAGCGTCTGCGCGGCCTGTTCCTGGCCGGGCAGATCAACGGCACGACCGGATACGAGGAAGCGGCCGGCCAGGGCATCGTGGCCGGCCTGAACGCGGCTTTGGCTGCGAGCGGGGCCCCGTTGACGGTGTTCGACCGGGCCGATGGGTATCTTGGTGTGATGATCGACGACCTCGTCACCCGCGGCATCAGCGAACCCTATCGGATGTTCACCTCCAGGGCCGAGTACCGGCTGACGCTGCGGGCGGACAATGCCGATCAGCGTTTGACCGAGAAGGGCATCGCCCTGGGATGTGTTGGGAGCGCCCGGACCGTGCATCATCGCGCCAAGATGGATGCCCTGAATGCGGCTCGAGCGCTGTCGAAGTCGCTGACGATCACCCCGAACGAGGCTATCAAGCAGGGTCTCACCCTGAACCGGGATGGTCAGCGTCGCTCGGCCTTCGAGCTGATGGCGTATCCCGAGATCGGCTGGAGCCAGGTCCGTGCGATCTGGCCGGAGCTCGCTGCCATCGATCCTGTCATTGCCACCCATCTCGAGATCGACGCGAAGTACGACGTCTATCTGGAGCGCCAGAGCGCCGACGTCGAAGCCTTCAGGCGGGACGAGGGGATGGTGCTGTCGGACGTCGATTACCAGCAGGTCCCCGGTCTTTCCAATGAGGTCCGGGCCAAGCTGGAGAAGGCGCGGCCGTTCACCGTTGGCCAAGCCGGCCGAATCGACGGCATGACGCCGGCCGCGCTCGGGATCCTTGCGGCCTATCTCCGCCGCGAAGCGCGGAAGACTTCCAAAGCAATCGCATAGGTTTCACGTGAAACAGCGCGCGCCGGGCGGCGGCGGATCATCATCAGAGAAACCCTCGGCGGGTGAGGGCGCCGGTCGTCGCTCCGAACCGGCGCCGACCAAGGCGAAGATCGACAAGGCCAGCGCCAACGATCGATCATTGGACGCCGTCATCGCGGCCGACAAAATTGCGGCGCTCAAGCTTGCGCCCGTTTCACATGAAACCGAAACTCGGCTCGATCGCTACATCGCACTGCTCCGGGAGTGGCAGGCCAAGACCAACCTGGTCGCGCCCTCGACGTTGCCGCATCTCTGGACCCGGCACATCGCCGATTCACTTCAGCTCGTCGCTCTTGCCCCGTCGGCCAAACGCTGGGCCGACCTTGGTAGCGGCGGCGGCTTCCCCGGCGTAGTGCTGGCCTGCGCTATGGCAGGAACGGCCGGGGCGAGCGTCCATCTGGTCGAGCGAATCGCCAAAAAGGCCGCCTTCCTGCGCGAAGCCGTCCGCGTCACGACATCTCCAGGAGTCGTACATCTCGCTGAGATCGGGGATAATGTGGATAGAATCACCGGCCCGGTCGATTGCGTCACCGCGCGTGCGCTGGCTCCGCTACACCAACTCATCGGCTTTGCGGAGCCGCTGATGCGCCAAGGCGCAAAGGCGTTGTTTCTCAAGGGTCAAGATGTAGAGTCTGAATTGACCGAAGCCACTAAATATTGGAATGTTCAGCCGCAGCTCCACCGAAGCCGAACAGGCGACGGTTGGATCGTTGAGCTGGCTTCCGTCGAACGGCGCGGGTGAGGCGTCAGGGGCCGAGTGGGGAATTTGCGATGAGCGTGATTGACGAACCGCAGCAGGAACAGACCGCCGCCGTCCCGCAGGGCCATCCGCGCATCCTGGCGCTGGCGAATCAGAAGGGCGGCGTGGGAAAAACAACCACGGCGATCAATCTCGGCACGGCGCTCGCTGCGATCGGCGAACGTGTCCTGATCGTCGATCTCGATCCGCAGGGCAACGCCTCGACCGGACTCGGCATCGATCGCCGCAACCGCTCCTGCTCGACCTATGACGTTCTGGTGGGCGAGGCGAGCCTGCGGGAAGCGGTAGTGTCGACGGCAGTGCCGCGGCTGCATATCGCGCCCTCGACCATGGATCTCTCCGGCCTCGAGCTCGAGCTCGGCACCACGCCCGGTCGTGCGTACAAGCTGCGTGACGCGATCAGCGTGCTCAACAACAACGTCTCGCCCGACGCCGATTACACCTACGTGCTGATCGACTGTCCGCCCTCGCTCAATCTGATCACCGTGAACGCGATGGCGGCTTCCGACGCGATCCTGGTGCCGCTGCAGTGCGAATTCTTCGCGCTCGAAGGTTTGTCGCAACTGCTGCAGACGGTGGAGCAGGTGCGCTCGACGCTCAATCCGAACCTGTCGATCCACGGCATCGTGCTGACCATGTTCGACTCGCGCAACAATCTCTCGAACCAGGTCGTTGCCGACGTCCGGCAGTTCATGGGCGAGAAGGTCTACAAGACCATGATCCCGCGCAACGTGCGCATCTCGGAGGCACCGTCCTACGGCAAGCCGGTGCTGGTCTACGATCTCAAATGCGTCGGCAGCGAAGCTTACCTGCGGCTCGCCACCGAAGTTATCCAGCGCGAGCGCGAGCTGCGAACGACGCATTAGAGGTGCTGTAGGGTGGGCAAAGGCGTCTCGCCGTGCTCACCATCTTCCGTACATAACTAACTGGTGGGCACGCTTCGCTTTGCCCACCCTACGACAATTCAGTTCTGGAGTGCTGCAGCGTGAATCCAAGGGAGCTGGCGATGGCCGACGAAGCGCGTTCGCGATTGGGCCGGGGTCTTGCGAGTCTGATCGGTGATGTCGGTGGCGAGGCCCAGCATGTCGATCGCCCGCGCGCGCAACGCAAGGTGCCGATCGAGTTCATCAAGCCCAATCCGCGCAACCCGCGCCGCACCTTTTCGGAAGGCGAGCTCAGGGAGCTCAGCGATTCGATCAGGCAGCATGGCGTGATCCAGCCGATCGTGGTGCGCCCGGTGAAGGGGGCGCAGGACCGCTTCGAGATCATCGCCGGCGAGCGGCGCTGGCGCGCCTCGCAAATGGCCGGCCTGCACGAAGTGCCGATCGTTCCCGTCGACATCAGCGACAGCGATGCGCTGGAGTTCGCGATCGTCGAGAACGTGCAGCGCGAAGACCTCAACCCGATGGAAGAGGCGCTCGGCTATCACGCGCTCGCCAACGAGTTCAAACGCAGCCAGGACGACATCGCCAAGGTCGTCGGCAAGAGCCGCAGCCACATCGCCAACATGATGCGGCTGACGAAGCTTCCCGCGGAGGTGCAAGCCTTGATCACGAGCGGGAAGCTGACCGCCGGTCACGCCCGCGCGCTGATCGGCGTGCCTGATCCGCTCGCGGCCGCCAAGCGCATCGTCGAAGAAGGCCTCAACGTCCGCCAGACCGAGGCGCTGGCGCATGAAGAGGGCGTGCCGGAGCGCAAGCCGCAGAAGGCGCGCACGGGGGCGAAGGAAAAGGACCCCGACACGGTCGATCTGGAGAAGCGCGTCAGCGATGCGCTGGGACTCAAGGTCACCGTCAGTCACCGCGACCCCGGTGGCTCCGTGCAGATCAACTACCGCAACCTCGATCAACTCGACGAGGTGATGCGGCGGCTGGCGAAGGGCGCGATCTAGACGCACCCTCGATGTCGTCCTGGCGAAGGCCAGGACCCATACCGCGTGATGTCTCGATTGGAGCTGGTCGCAATACCGGACTACGAATCTTCCCCAAACCTCTCCTTGGGGTAATGGGTCCTGGCTTTCGCCAGGACGACATTGGGAGACTCAGCCCCGCCGCCTCGCGTTCGCGGCGATCGCCATCAGCGTGCGCTGGGCGATGGCGGCGGCTAGCGTCGATTGCTTGCGCGTGTCGAGCGCGGCGGTCGCGAGCTGCTCGATGATGGCGGCGAGCCTCGCCACGCTGAAATTGCGCAGTGCGGTTTCGACCGCGGGTTTCCGCGAAAAATGCAGGCGCGGATAACCGCTGTCGAGCACGGCGGAAGCGGGCGTGCCGTCGGCGATCGCGAGCGCCGATTTGTGCAGCCACGCCGCCTGGCGCTGCGCCGCGGAGATGATCACCCCGGGGTAGGTGCCGGCGATCATGGCTTTGGCAAACTCGTTCTCGACGATCTCGGGTCGCCCGGCGAAGGCGCCATCGACGATCGGATCGAGTTTCAGCTCCGACGCATCGGCGACCACGGCCATCACGTCATCCAGCGTGATCTCGCCCTTGCCGTGAGCATAGAGCGTGAGCTTGCGCAGCTCGTTGCGGGAGGCCTGCCGGTCGCCGCCGAGGAACGACATCAGCGCCGCGCGGGCATCCTGCGCGATGCGCAAATTGGCGATGCGGAGCTCGTCTTCCATCAGCTTGGCGAGGTCGCGCTCGGTATCGGGATAGCAGGCGATCGCGACGGCAGTCTTGGCGCGTTCGCAAGCCTTGCGCAGTGGCGATTCCGGGCGCAGCTCGCCGGCCTCGATCACGATGCGGCAATCCTTCACGCCCATCTCCGCCAGCGTGTCGATAGCGCTGGCAAAGCTGCGCGAGCCGGCGCGCACGCGGATGGCGCGACGGCCGCCGAACAGCGGCACCGTCATGGCTTCGTCGACGAGGCGCGACGGCTCGGCGGAGAGCTCGTCGCCATCGACCTTGACCAGTGAGAACGGATCGTTGGGATCGTCGACGGCCGAGGCGATCAGCGCATCCGCGCGTTCGCGGACCAGGCCGGCGTCAGGACCATAGAGCAGGATAATCGGACGGCCCGCATCGGGGCGGGCGAGAAAGGCGTCGATCTCTTTTCCGCGCAGCGCGACCATGGTGCCTGGGAATCGTCATTCCGGGCGAACCGGAAGGGCGGGATGAATTAAGTGCCCGCGGTGAAGAACGAGGCGAGCCGGGTATTGATGTTCTCGGCGATCTCGTTGGCGGCACGATCCTCGGCATCGCGCACCGCGCGGTTGCGGGAGAAGCGCTGATAGGAGCCGGGCATGTCATAGGACACGCGCGAGAACGTGGTGCCGGTCATCACCGATTTGCCAGTCGCGACCTCGACCAGATTGTACTGACAGTCGATGCCGTAGTTTTCGCTGCTCGGCAGACCGGTGCTGGGATCGACGATCAGGGACGATTTGCTCGAGTTGAAGCGGATCACCAGGCGGTGGGTCGGCGGCATGCCGGTGGCGGTGCCATAGAGCTTGAAGGCCAGAGCATTGCGGACCTCGACGCCGACGCGGGCCTCGCGGGAGGCATTTGGCTTGTCGACAGGAGGCAGCTCGACCCCCATCAGCTTCTCGCGCAGGCCGGGGGTTCCGTCGGTATGCTCGGCATACATCGGCTGGAAGCAGCCGGCCGTCATGGCCGCCAGTGCGGCGACCGCCAGCAAGCGGGCTGCGATGCGGATCCTAGCCGACAACATTCACGATCCTCTTGGGGACGATAATCACCTTGCGGACGGGCTTGCCGTCCAGCGCCAGTTTTACCGCATCGAGGGCCAAAACGGCAGCCTCGATTTCCGGATTCTCGGCCCCTGTTGCAACTGTGACCTCGCCCCGCTTCTTGCCGTTGACCTGGACCACCAGGGTCACACTGTCTTCAACCAGCAAATCGCGTTCGATTTGGGGCCAATTGGCCTCGGAAACCAACCCGCCGTGGCCGAGAACCTGCCAACACTCCTCGGCCAAATGCGGCATCATCGGGGAGAACAGCTGGACCAGGATCTGGCTTGCCTCCCGGATCGCCCAGGCCAAATCTGGAGCCGGCTGGCCGGGACGCTGCAAGATCTCCGCAAACGCATTGGTGAATTCGCGGATATGGGCGAGGCAGACGTTGAAGTGCAGCCGCTCGATTCCGGTGGTGACCTTGTCCAGCGCCCCATGGGCGGCCTTGCGCAAGGCGGTGGCGTCCGGGCCGAAGCTGGCGGGCCGGGCCGCCGGCGCGGCCTTGCCGCCTTCGACAGAGTCGTTCACCAGCCGCCACAGCCGCTGCACGAAGCGCGAGGCGCCTTGGACGCGCTCATCGCTCCAGATCACGTCGCGCTCGGGCGGGGAGTCCGACAGCATGAACCAGCGGGCGACGTCGGCGCCATAGGTCTCGATGATGTCGTCGGGGTCGACCGTATTCTTCTTCGACTTCGACATCTTCTCGATCGGGCCGATCTGGATGTCTTCGCCTGACGTCAGCAGCGTCGCGCGGCGGCCGTTGGCGCCGGTCTCGACCTTCACCTCGACCGGCTGGACGTAGGTGCCGTCGGCCTTCTGATAGGTCTCGTGCACCACCATGCCCTGCGTGAACATGCCGGCGAACGGCTCGTCCAGTGCGATGTGACCGGTCGCCTTCATGGCGCGCGTGAAGAAGCGGCTGTAGAGCAGATGCAGGATCGCGTGCTCGACGCCGCCGATATACTGGTCGACCGGCAGCATCCGGTTGGCGACCTCTGGCGTCGTCGGCGCGTTCTCGTTCCAGGGATCGGTGAAGCGCGCAAAGTACCAGGACGAATCCACGAAGGTGTCCATGGTGTCGGTTTCACGCTGCGCCTTGCCGCCGCATTTGGGGCAGCTGACGTGCTTCCAGGTCGGGTGATGGTCGAGCGCGTTGCCGGGCTTGTCGAAGGTTGCATCGTCCGGCAGCTTCACCGGCAGGTCTGCGTCAGGCACTGGCACCACATCGCATTTGGGACAATGGATGACGGGGATCGGGCAGCCCCAATAGCGCTGGCGCGAAATACCCCAGTCGCGCAGGCGGAAATTGACCTGACGCTCGCCGACCGGCGCGTTGCCGCGCAGCTCGGTCTCGAGACGCTTCGCCACCTCGTCCTTGGCCTGATCGATTGTCATGCCGTCGAGGAAGCGCGAATTGATCATGCGGCCGTCACCGTCATAGGCGGTATCGGTGATGACGAACGATTTCGGATCCTGGCCCTCAGGGCACACCACCGGCGTGTTGCCGAGAGCGTACTTGTTGACGAAGTCGAGGTCGCGCTGGTCGTGTGCGGGACAGCCGAAAATGGCGCCGGTGCCGTATTCCATCAGCACGAAGTTGGCGACATAGACCGGCAGCTTCCAGCTCGGATCGAACGGGTGAACCGCGCGGATGCCGGTATCGAATCCCTGCTTCTCGGCGGTGTCGATGATCTCCTGCGCCGTGCCCATCCGCTTGATCTCGCCGATGAACTCGGCGAGCGCAGGGTTTTTGGCGGCGGCGGCCTGCGCCAGCGGATGATCGGCCGAGATCGCCATGAACTTCGCGCCGAACAACGTGTCCGGGCGCGTCGTGAAAATCTTCAGCTCGCTCTCACCGGCCGGTGTTGTCGCCGTATCGAGCGCGAAGCGGATCAGCAGCCCCTCGGACCGGCCGATCCAGTTGCGCTGCATCAGCCGCACCTTGTCGGGCCAGCGATCCAGCGTATCCAGTGCCGACAGCAGCTCCTGCGAGTACTTCGTGATCTTGAAGACCCACTGGTTCATTTCCCGTTGTTCGACAACGGCACCCGAACGCCAGCCCTTCCCGTCGATCACTTGCTCATTGGCGAGCACGGTCATGTCGACGGGGTCCCAGTTCACCTTGCGCTTCTCGCGCTCGGCGAGGCCTTCGCGCAGGAAGTCCAGAAACATCTTCTGCTGGTGCTTGTAATAGGAGGGATCGCAGGTCGCGATCTCACGGCTCCAGTCCAGCGACAGCCCGATCGAACGGAGCTGCTTCTTCATCGCGGCGATGTTGTCGTAGGTCCAGGCCTTCGGCGCCACCTTGCGCTCGATCGCGGCGTTCTCGGCCGGCAGGCCGAAAGCGTCCCAGCCCATCGGGTGCAGCACGTTGAAACCCTTGGCGCGCATGAAGCGGGCCAGTACGTCGCCGAGCGTGTAATTGCGGACATGGCCAATATGGATGCGCCCCGACGGGTAGGGGAACATCTCGAGCACATAATATTTCGGCCGCGGATCGTCGTTCCTGGAGACGAAGATCGCCTGTTGGTCCCAGGCGGCTTGCCAGCGCGGTTCGGCGTCGCGGGCGTTGTAGCGTTCGGAGGTCATGGAATCGTTGGGTTTTCGTGGATCTGGGCCGGCTAAAGACGGCGGACTAGGCCATAGAAGTCCTCAAGGGGTCAATGGGTTGCCGCAATTTGGGAACCTCCGCGACCGTCCCGGGTAAATAGTGGGGCCGCCATTGGGGTGTGATTAAAAGGTTGCTACGGGTTACCCCTCAGCCCGCCATCATCATTTCCGCCGCGCCGTTGTCGATCACCGTGATGCCGTGCTCGACGACGTTGTTGCGGCCGCGATGTTTGGCGGCGTAGAGCGCGGCGTCGGCGGCTTCGATCAAATCGCCCGGGCGCAAGCTCTCGTTGGGCTTTGTCGCGGCAACGCCGATCGAGACGGTGACGATCATGTGGTCGGAGGTGATGTGCGGCAGGCACAGCTTCAGCACGGCCGCGCGCGCCTGTTCGCCGATTTCGACGGCGCGCGCGACGTCGGTGTTCGGCAACAACAGGCAGAATTCCTCGCCGCCGTAGCGGGCCGCGAAGCCCATCGTGTCGGCGGCGATGCCGGACAGCGATTCGCCGAGCCTGGTCAGGCAGGAATCGCCTTCGAGATGGCCGTAGGTGTCGTTGAACAGCTTGAAATGGTCGACGTCGATCATCAACAGTGCGAGGTCGCTGCCATATTGCTGCGCGCGCATCCATTCGAAGTCGAGGCGGCTCTGGAAGCCGCGGCGGTTGGCAAGTCCCGACAACATGTCGATCGAGGCCATCACCGTGAGCCGGTCATTGCTCGCCATCAGCTCGCGTTCGCGCTGGCTGAGCTGCGCGGCCATCGCGTTGAACGCACGGGCCAGCGGCACGAACTCGGACGGCAGGCGGTTGCGCGCGGCACGCGCCGAGAGATCGCCCTCGCCCAGACGCTTGGCCATGTCGGCGAGCATCCTGATCGGCTTGATCACCAGTTTCTCGGCTGCGATCAGCGCGCCGAGCAGCACGAATACGACGACGAAAGCAAGCTGGAGATAGGCGGTGCGGATGTCGCGGCTCACGGCGGCGGACACCTTGTCCTCGTCGATGCTGGCGATCAGGCGGGCATTGGTTCCGGCAATGCGGATATAGCTGACCGCGCGGCGGGAGCCGTCGGCAGCGAGGAAAGAGAGGGAACCTTCGTCCTGATCCGACCTCAGCGCCTTGTCGGCGATCGCGGACATCAGCGGCATGTTGTCGAGTGGACGTCCGATTGCACTATGCTGGTCGGCCGGTGCGGCCAGCACGGTGCCGGTGCTGTCGACCAGCACGGCCGTGATGCCGGCGCGACCCCCCAGATTGCTCATGACCTTCGACATCCAGTCGAGGTTGACGGTGGCGAGCACGACGGCATCTGCTGCGCCGCTGAAGGCGGATACCGGGTAAACCGCCATGACGGTCGGTGTCGGCACCGGGCGCGACATGATGAAGTCGCTCAGCACGAAGCGGCCGGTTTCCTGCGCCTGCTGGAAGTACGGCCGGTCACTGAGGTCGAGGCCGACATACATGTTGTTGGTGGCGCACTGGATGCGTCCGTCCTGGCCGGCGATCAGAAGCGTGCGGATCCAGGGGAGATTCGACGGCAGGCTCGCGCGCAGCACGTCGCAGCTTTTGCTGATGCCGCCGGCGGAGGCGCGGATGAAAGCTTCCGATTTCAGGATGGTCTCGACCGACGAGATCACCTCGCGCTGCGCGTCGGCGCTGTGTCTTGCGACGGTGGTGAATTCGGCCGTGGCCTGCGCGATCTGCCGCGTGCGCGTGTCTTCGAGCGAACGGATGCGCTCGAACATCAAAGGCGTCACCAGAATGACCGCGAGCAACGCAAGCCGCGCCCGGATTCCGAGAACCTGCTTGAGTTTCACTCGTTTGCGGTTGAAACTGACGTTTGCCATCTTCGCTGCCCACCCCGCGGCTAAGGTAAAGCGAAGGGTTCAAAAACTCTTTCTTGAACTCGGTAAAATTAGAACTACCTCCGCAACAATCAGCTCCGATGCGACATCATGACTGAAGCCAACGCCGCGCCGCTAACCGGCCATTCACCAAACGCGCTCGCCGCGGTCGAAGCCGAAATCGCGCGCGCCTGCAAGGATGCGCGGCGCGAACGTGGCTCCGTGACCTTGATCGCGGTGTCGAAAACTTTCGCCGCGGATGCAATTACCCCGGTCATCGACGCCGGACAGCGCGTATTCGGTGAAAATCGCGTGCAGGAGGCCAAAGCCAAGTGGCCCGCGTTAACTTCCGTTTACCCCGATATCGCGCTGCACCTGATCGGGCCGCTGCAATCCAACAAGGCGAAAGAGGCGGTCGCGCTGTTCGATGCCATCCATTCGGTCGACCGCCCGAGCATTTGCCAGGCGTTAGCCAAGGAAATCGAATCCCAGAACAAGCACCCGGAATTGTTCGTCCAGATCAATATCGGTGAGGAGCCGCAGAAGGCGGGCATCGCCCCCGGCGAGGCCGATGCCTTCATCGCGAGCTGCCGCGACACCTACGGGCTGACGATCTCGGGGTTGATGTGCATCCCGCCGGTGGACGAGCCGCCGGCCGCGCATTTCGCGTTGACCGCCAAGATCGCCGCGCGCAATGGATTGAAGAAGCTCTCGATGGGCATGAGCGCGGATTATGCGACCGCGATCATGCTCGGCGCCACCCATGTGCGGGTGGGAAGTGCGATCTTCGGGCACCGGTGATCATAGGCGAATTTGTTTTTGGTCGTCCCGGCGAAAGCCAGGACCCATTACCCCGATAGTCTGTTTGACCAAGACCGTGGCAACGACCGTTCTGCCCTTTGCGTAGATCACGCGGTATGGGTCCTGGCTTTCGCCAGGACGACAGTGGGGATGAGCCTATTCGAACCTCACCGACACCGTCCCCAGCACGCCGAAATCCGCGGCGAGATGATCGCCGGCCTGGATCGGCAGCGGCGGATGGCACGTGCCCGTGGTCACCACCTCTCCTGCCCGCAAGCTGATGCCGAGCCCACGCAGCTCGTTGGCCAGCCAGGCGAGCGCAATGCGGGGATCGCCGAGCACGTTCTTGCCGTGGCCGAGATAGCGCTGGCCACGCAGCGTGATCTGCGGCCGCTGCTCGACGAGATCCATGGCGCGCCAGTTCGCGTTCGTCGCTGCGCCCAGCACGAACAGATGCGCACAGGCGTTGTCGGCGATCAGCTGCGCCTCGCCGGCGCTGGCGAAATCGGCAAAGCGTGAATCGGGAATCTCGATCGCGGGATGCAAGCTGTCCACGGCGGCGAGCACCTCGTCGACAGTATAAGGTGCCGTGCGCGGCGGCAGATCGCGTCCCATGCGGAAAGCGAACTCGGGTTCGCCGACGCGCATTGCGTTGCCCTTCATCGAGGCGGTGCCGCCATCGGCGATCACGGTGTCGCTCATGATCCGACCGGCCAGCGGTCCCGCGACATTGATGTGCTTCTGTCCGGACTCGCTCGTCGCCGCGATCTTCCAGCCGAACAAGGTCCCGCCGAGCGCTGCCTGTACGGCGTAACCCTCGGTCCGGTTCTGAGGCCGCAACCCCGCCTCCAGCGCGTCAATCTTGGTGCCGTCGCGCCAATGTCGGATGAGGACGCGCGATGCGGCGGCGATCTGATCCCTGTCGAGCATGTGTCCTCACCCGATGATGATTTTTGTTTTTGGTCCCAGCCGCCGCAGCAATTGTCGCATCGCCGCTTGGGTCATCGAGACGCAGCCTGCGGTCGGGCCGAAATTGTCGCGCGCGAGATGCAAGAACACCGCGCTGCCCCGGCCGGCGATCCGCGGCCTCGTATTGTGGTCGATTTCGATGATGAAGTCATAGAGATGGTCGGCCCGCTTCAGCCGGTCGCCGCCCTGCCCCTCGCCGAGGCGGATTCCCTGATTGTAGTGACGGTCCTTGGGATCCTCGCACCAGGCGTCCTCGCCGGTGATGATCCGGGCCGGCAGGAAGGTCTGCGGGCGGCTGTACCGGTCGCCCCGCCACCACAATCGCCTGGGACGGAAGCTGCCCCTCGGGGTGCCGCCATCGCCCTCGCGCTTGTTCGCCAGAATGCCGCCGCGTCCGAGCGCCACCGGAATCGTCAGCGCTCCGGCGGTCAGCCAGCCCCGGCGCGGATTCCCGGCGGCAGCCTTAACGCGGATCGCCGAGAGCGGCCCGGCGCTTCGGTTCACGGTGTAACTAGCTGAAGCAGCTTTATTTTTCATATGAACGTGCGATGTCGAATTCATTACAGGACATTCATCAAAACGGCCTGCTATTCTGGGTTAGAGTGGTTCTGGCTTGTGAATCGGTAACAGCCCACTACTTCAAGACGAACAACAATAATAATTGCGACCCCTAAACTTCCCTCTCGGCTGGGTGCAGCATGGATGCGCGCCGCGCCGGACCCCAAAAGGATGACCCCCTATGGCCAATGCCCGCAAGATCCTGATCGTGGATGACGATACCGATCTGCGCGATACGTTGGTGGAGCAATTGTCGCTGCACGAAGAGTTTGAAGCCTCCGCGGTCGATACCGGCGCCAAGGGCGCGAGCGCCGCGAAGGCCAATGCCCCCGATCTCGTTCTGATGGATGTTGGCCTGCCCGACACGGATGGCCGCGAAGTGGTCCGTTCATTGCGCAAGGGCGGGTTCAAGGCTCCGATCATCATGCTCACCGGGCATGACACCGATTCCGACACGATTTTGGGGCTGGAATCCGGCGCCAACGACTATGTCGCAAAACCCTTCCGCTTCGCCGTGCTGCTGGCGCGCATCCGCGCCCAGCTCCGGCAGCACGAAGCCAGCGAGGACGCGGTGTTCTCGGTCGGCCCCTACTCTTTCCGGCCCGGCTCCAAGATGCTGACCGCCGCCAATGCGCGCAAGGTCCGGTTGACGGAGAAGGAAACCGCCATCCTTCGCTTCCTCTACCGGGCCGGCCAGATGCCGGTCTCACGCGAGACCCTGCTCCAGGAGGTCTGGGGCTACAATTCCGGCGTCACCACCCACACGTTGGAAACCCACATCTACCGGCTTCGCCAGAAGATCGAGAAGGACGCCGCCAACCCGGAGATCCTGGTCACGGAAGCCGGTGGCTACAAGCTGGTGCCGTGATACGCTTTGGGGCGTGCGAATCGTTTTAGATTGCGTGCCCTTGAGCCCCGGACCTGAATGTCAATCGACGACGATGTAGCGCTTCTCGAGCGTGTCCCGACACTGCGCCTGTTGGGAGACGCTTCGTTGCGCATGCTGGCGATCGGTTCCGAGCAGCGTAACTTCGTCCGCGGCGACGTCTTGTTCAATCTCGGCGACGATGCCGATGCCGGCTTCGTGGTCCAGCGCGGCGCCTTCCGGGTCGACGACGGCGCCGGCGCGGAGATGATCGCAAGTCCCGGTGCGCTGATCGGCGAGCTCGCGCTGATCGTGCCGATGAAGCGGCCGTCGAGCGCGATCGCGATCGAGCACGCCTCCGTCATCCGCGTCGCGCGCAGCCTGTTTCAGCGCGTGCTCGAAAGCGACCCGCCCGCCGCCGTTCGCCTGCGCGACGAGTTCGCGGTGCGCTCCAGCCAGATCGCCAGCGATATATTGATGGCGGGTGCGAAGTTGACGAGTTGACGTCGTCCTGGCGAAAGCCAGGACCCATTACCCCAAGTGTTTCTGGCTTGGTGTGATTGCCGACGGCCTCGCGCAGCAACGAAGACCAGTGGTAATGGGCTCTGGCCTTCGCCAGGGCGACATTAAACCTCGAGCGTCACCGTCACCGGCACATGATCCGACGGACGCTCCCAGCTGCGCGCGTCGCGCAAAATCTTGAAATCACTGACTGCATCTTTCAGCGCGCGCGAGACCCAGATGTGGTCGAGCCTGCGGCCGCGGTCGCCGACGGTCCAATCGGCGGAGCGGTAGCTCCACCAGGTGTAGACCTTCTCCGATATTGGAATGCGCTCGCGCGCGACGTCGACCCACTCGCCGGCGGCGAGCGCGGCTTGCAGCTTCTCGGTTTCGACGGGCGTGTGCGACACCACTTTGAGAAGCTGCTTGTGCGACCAGACGTCGTTCTCATGCGGGGCGACGTTGAGATCGCCGACCAGGATGTGGCGATCCTCGCCGCGCGGATGCAACGGCTCGCACGCCTTCATCTCGTCGAGGAAGCGGAGCTTGTGATCGAATTTCTCGTTCAGCGCGGGATCGGGAATGTCGCCGCCGGCCGGCACGTAGAAATTATGCACCACCAGGGGCTTCGCGATCCCGGCCTTCTCACCGAACGATACCGAGATGTGGCGTGAATCCACCTTGTCGCAGAAGGTTCGGATGTCCTTCGACTCGAACGGTATCTTCGAGACGATGGCGACGCCGTGATAACCCTTCTGACCGTTCAACGCGACATGCTCGTAGCCGAGCCGCTTGAAGCGCTTCAGCGGAAAAGCGTCGTCGATGCACTTGGTCTCCTGGAGACACAGCACGTCCGGCCGTGCGCTCTTGAGAAATTTTGCGACCAGATCGATGCGTAGCCGCACCGAATTGATGTTCCAGGTTGTCAGGGAAAAACGCATGAGGGATGCGTCTTAGCATGGATTGGCGTGGGGAAAATGCTTGTCCACAGGGGCGGAATCGTATGGTGGGTTAGCGCAGCGTAACCCACCATGCTTCCACATTTGCGGACCGAGATGGTGGGTTACGTCTTCGGCTAACCCACCCTACGGCACCTAGCCCGGCGACGGGCCGTAATTGGTGAAGTCGATCTTGAACATGCCGGGATCGAGCTTCTTGCTCGTATCCAGATTATAGACCGCGATCGTGGTGTCGTAGCCCTGCGGATCTGTGACGGTCCACTGCTTCAACTGGCCGTCCTTGGCGCCGAACATCAGCAGAAGGCGACTGGTGCCGACCAGCGCCTGCTTCTCCTCGATGGTGACGCTGACGAAGACGTCGTCGGCCGAGACGTTGACGACGTTGGTGTCCTTCATCAGGTCGATGCGGTCGGACAGCAGGAAACGCAGCGGTGTTTGCGACAGCGGATAGACGTCCTGCGTCGCCAGCTTGCGGTCGCGCACCACCAGCGACGATCCGTCGGCGACGATGTCGATCGGGCTAGGCGCGTCATATTCGAAGCGCACCTTGCCCGGCTTCTGGATGTAGAAGTCGCCTTGCGTCTTGCTGCCGTCGGGGCCGACCTGGACGAAATTTCCGACCAGCGTCGACAATGACGACAAATAGGCGCTGACCTTGGCGGCCTGGGCCTTCTGGTTCGCATCGAAGGTCTGGAAGATGCTGCTCGGCACATTGCGGCGCGGATCCGGGATCACCGGATTCGGCGGCGTCTGGGTCGCGCCGGTGACCGCGGGCCCTCCACCTGCCGGACCACCATCGCGGCCCTTCGGCGCGGGCTTCGGCACGGGAACGGTCTGCGCAAAGGACGCTGCACTCACCATCGCGGCGGTGACTAGAATCACGCCGGCCATGCGCGCGCTTCGCGCGGCGACGATGGCAGCGAATCGAATGTCCGGATGTCTGATCAACGCGTCGTCCTGTGTGGCTGGGCGCCCTTTTAGCGTGATTTCGGCCAAAAGCAGATAACGTTTTTGCGTGAAATGGTGGTCTGGGGCGGCTCGCCTCACATATGGCTGTCTTCTTCCTCGACCAGGATCTCGCGCTTGCCGGCGTGGTTGGCGGGTCCGACGATGCCCTCCAGTTCCATGCGCTCCATCAGCGATGCGGCGCGGTTATAGCCGATCTGCAGGCGGCGCTGGATGTAGCTGGTCGAAGCCTTGCGGTCGCGTTTGACGATCGCAACGGCCTGCGAGAACAAATCGCCGCCGCCATCCGCGCCCATGGCGGACGCGTCGAACACCGCGCCGTCCTCGTCCTCGCTGGGTTCTTCGGCCGTGACGGCTTCGAGATATTCCGGCTGTCCCTGAGTCTTGAGGTGGCGCACCACCTTCTCGACTTCCTCGTCCGAGGCGAAAGGTCCGTGCACGCGGCTGATGCGACCGCCGCCGGCCATGTAGAGCATGTCGCCCTGGCCGAGCAGCTGCTCGGCGCCCATCTCGCCGAGAATCGTACGGCTGTCGATCTTGGATGTCACCTGGAAGGCGATGCGGGTCGGGAAGTTCGCCTTGATGGTGCCGGTGATGACGTCGACCGATGGACGCTGCGTTGCGAGGATCACGTGCAGCCCGGCGGCGCGCGCCATCTGCGCGAGGCGCTGCACCGCGCCTTCGATGTCCTTGCCGGCAACCATCATCAGGTCGGCCATTTCGTCGACGATGATGACGATGTAGGGCAGCGGGTCGAGCGAGAGTTTCTCTTCCTCGTAGATCGCCTTGCCGGTTTCCTTGTCGAAGCCGGTGTGCACCGTGCGGGTCGGCTCTTCGCCCTTGGCCTTCAATTCGAGCAAGCGCGTGTTGTAGCCGTCGATGTTGCGCACACCGAGCTTGGCCATGTTCTTGTAGCGCTCTTCCATCTCGCGCACGGCCCATTTCAGCGCGACCACCGCCTTCTTCGGGTCGGTCACGACGGGCGTGAGCAGATGGGGAATACCGTCATAGACTGAGAGTTCGAGCATCTTCGGATCGACCATGATCAGGCGGCACTGGTCCGGGCGCAGCCGGTAGACCAGGCTGAGGATCATGGTGTTGATGGCGACCGACTTGCCGGAGCCGGTGGTACCGGCGATCAGCATGTGCGGCGTGCGTGCGAGGTCGATGATGACGGGATCACCGCCGATGGTCTTGCCGAGGCAGAGCGGCAGCTTCGCAACCGAATCGACGGTCTCCTTGGCGACCAGCAGCTCGCGCAGATAGACCTTCTCGCGATGGGCGTTCGGCAGCTCGATGCCGATGGCGTTGCGGCCGGGCACGACGGCGACGCGCGCCGACAGCGCGCTCATCGAACGCGCGATGTCGTCGGACAGTCCGATCACGCGCGACGATTTGATCCCCGGCGCCGGCTCCAGCTCGTACAGCGTGACCACAGGACCAGGATTGGATTTCACGATCTCGCCGCGAACGCCGAAATCTTGCAGCACGCCTTCGAGCGCGCGCGAATTGGTTTCCAGCTCGGCCTTACTGAGCGGCTGGCGATCGCCGGCCTTCGGTGCGGCCAGCACCGACACGGACGGAAGCTCGAACTTGTCGGAGGATTTCTTGGAAGCGGCCTTGGGCGCAGCCTTCTTGCGCGGCGCGCGGGCGGCGGGCTCCTCCTCCTCTTCCTCGTCTTCTTCGACCTCTTCGTGCTCGTCGTCGTAGTCCTCGTCCTGAGCCTGCGGCGAGATCGACGGCGCAGCGCGGCCGCCACCGAGCTTCGGCTCCTGGCGGCTGAATGCAACGGCCTTGGTCTTCGGTCCGCTCGAGACCAGCGAGCGGTAGGCCGCGCCAAGCAGCCAGATCAGCCGTGCTTTCGTGCTCATCAAGGCGTGGAACAGCCAGCCTAGCGATACCGAACCGCGATCGCTCTCCTCGTCCTGGTCGAGCGGCTTGTCGTCGTCCTCGATCTCCGCGAGTTCGTCGTCATGCTCGCGTGCGCCGAGGCCGCAGGCGATCAGGAAAGTCGCCGCCATCGCGGCGAACAGGATCATGCCGAGCACGATTCGATAGATCATGCCCGGCGGTCCGAAGATCACCGCGGGCGCGCGAACCAGCGCATCGCCGACCACGCCGCCGAGGCCTGTCGGCAGCGGCCAGGCGCCGCCATGCGGCCAGCAACTGACGAAGCCCGCCGCGATCACCGTGCAGAGAATCCAGGAGCCGAGCCGCAGCGCCTCGCGGTCGAACGGGCGATGGGTCAACATGCGCCAGCCCCAGACCGCGACCGTCAGGACCAGCATGATCGCGCCGAGCCCGAGGATCTGCATCGCAAGGTCGGCGCCGATTGCGCCGGCATAGCCGAGAATGTTGCGGATCGGCCGCGACGTTGCATGGCTGAGGCTGGGATCCTGCACCGACCAGGTCATCAGAGCCGCAGAGGCGACGCCCGACAAAGCGATCAGGCCGAGCCCGCTGAGCTCGCGCACACGCCGCGCCAGACCCTCGCGGATCGAGGGCGGCAGATGGCCGACCAGGGGAATGACACGTTCGATTGTCGACATGCTCACGGGCCCCGCCTAACCCAGAGTCTCGACCAGGCGGTGCAGCGCCTGCGCCGTGGTCTCGCCATCCTGCACCAGCGCAAGGCGAATGTAGCCTGCGCCGGGATTGAAGCCGTCGGGCTGGAGCCGCGCCAGGTAGCTGCCGGGCACCACGCGCACGCCTGCTTCCGTGAAGAGTTTCAGGCACACGGACACGTCGTCGCCGATTTCTGACGTGTTGAGCCAGACGCAGAAGCCGGCGTCGGGCCGGTGATAGCCGTAACGATTGCCGATGATCTGGTCGGCGAGATTGAACTTGATGCGGTAGAGCCTGCGGTTCTCCTCGACATGCGCCTCGTCGCCGTAAGCAACGGTAGCGACATGCTGCAGGGGCACCGGCACCTGCGGCGCCGCGATGTTGCGCAGCTCGAGGAACATGCCGATGAGTTTTTTGTCCCCGGCGGCGAAGCCGACGCGCAGGCCCGGCAGGTTCGAGCGCTTCGACAGCGACTGGAACGCAACCACGCGGGTGAAATCAGGGCCGGCGCATTCGAGCGCGCTGCCGGGCGCTTCGCGGGTGTAGATCTCCGAATAGCACTCGTCGCTGAGGATCACGAAGCCGTAGCGGTCGGCGAGCTGCTTCAGGCGCGTGAAATAATCGCGCGAGGCGACCGAGCCCTGCGGGTTGGCGGGCGAAGCCAGATAGAACGCCACCGTGCGCGCCAGCGTCGCCTCGTCGATGGCGTCGAGATCGGGCAGGAAACCGTTCTCCGCCGTGGTCGGCAGGTAGACCGGCTCGCAAGCGGCAGCGCGGGCGCCGGCGCCATAGACCGGATAGAACGGGTTCGGCATCAGGATCGCCGGCTTGCCGGGACGCGGACCGACATAGCGCGCCGCCGCGATCGCGGCGAGGAACAGGCCTTCGCGGCTGCCATTGAGGACGAGAATCTCGCTCTCGGGATCGAGGGCGCGCGGCAGCTTGAAACGCGACGACAGCCAGGCGCCCGCAGCCTTGCGGAACGGGTCGGTGCCCTTGTTCGCGGGGTAACGGCCGAAATCGGCGATATGCTTGGCCAGCACCGGGCCGACGAAGTCGGGCACAGGATGCTGCGGCTCGCCGACGGCAAGCGAAATCAAAGGCTTGCCGGGCTGATGCGGCGCCAGCAGTTCGTTCAGCCGGACGAAGGGAGAGCGTTCGCTATCGGAGCTTCCACTGTCCTGCGGCGCACGGGATGAAGCGGTCATAGCCATTCTGGACGCCAGCACTCTTGGAACAGCCGGTCGCGACCAAGGCGCCGGCGGGAAGCGGTTCAGTTCACCATAGATAGGGCGAGGTTAAGACGCGATTAACCATCGGTCGCCGGCTCCGTCCAGAGCAGGAATAATGAGGCCGGATAACATACGGGATGCGGGCCACGGGGGGAGCTGGTTCTTGCACCTCTCCCGCTTGCGGGAGAGGTCGGCGCGTAGCGCCGGGTGAGGGTTCTTTCCATCCAGGGACTGTCCCGATGTTGAGACACCCTCTCCCCAGCCCTTCCCCGCATGCGGGGGAGGGAGCGCGCCGTCATCGCGGCCTTTAATGCGCCGGCAGCTTCTCGAATGTCGCCATGCCCGCGGGGATCGCGTGGAAGTCCTGCTTGTCGCAGGTGTAGATCGCCATCTGCGGATGGAACTGCGCAGGGTCGTCCAGCGTGCCGACCTTCAGGATTGCGGCCGGCAGGCCGGGAACCTTGGTCACCAGATGGGTCCCGCATTCGGCGCAGAATTCGCGCGTGACGGCGCGTTCGAGGTTCTCGCGCGTGAACTGCTTGGGTTGCCCGGTGATGTAGCTGAAGCCGGCCGCCGGCATCGCGATGAAAGTGTTGGGCGCGCCGCCCGAGATGTACTGGCACTCACGGCAATGACACTGCGCCTGCATCATCGGGTCGCCCTCGGCGACATAGCGCACTTCGCCGCAATAGCATCCGCCTTCCAAACGCATGACGACCTCCCGGTTTGTTATTCTTGAGGTCGATATTTCTGCGCCGGTTGTCCGGAATGGCAATCCTTTTCTTCGCGCTTCTTTCCGCCCAGCCGGACAAAAAGAAAGGGGCTCCAACTTGCGCTGGAGCCCCTCAACGGTCGGGACATTGCCGGGTATGTGCCCCAAACCGTAGTTGTGAGCGCGACCCCCGAGGAGGCCGCGCCCGGGAGGAGACTTACATGTTGTAGGCGCGCTCGGTGTGCTCGGTGATGTCGAGGCCTTCACGCTCGCTCTCGACATTGGCGCGGAGGCCAACGATCACATCGACGACCTTGTAGAGGATCGCCGAACCGATACCCGACCACACCAGCGTGGTGCCGACGCCCCAGACCTGGGAGATCATCTGCGCCGCGAAGTCGTAATCGGCAACCTTCGGCGGGATCGCGGTGTAGTCGATGATGCCCGCACCACCCAACGCCGGATTGACGAGGATGCCGGTGCCGAGGGCGCCGATGATGCCGCCGACGCAGTGCACGCCGAACACGTCGAGGGAGTCGTCGTAGCCGAGCGCGTTCTTCACGACGGTGCAGAAGAACAGGCAGACCACGCCGACCACGAGGCCGAGGACGATCGCACCCATCACGCCGGAGAAGCCGGCGGCAGGCGTGACGGCCACGAGGCCCGCGACAGCGCCGGAGATGACGCCGAGCACCGACGGGTGACCCTTGATGATCCACTCCGCGAACATCCACGACAGCGCGGCGGCTGCGGTGGCGACGAAGGAGTTGGTCATAGCCAGGGCCGCGCCGCCGTTGGCTTCGAGGTTGGAGCCGGCGTTGAAGCCGAACCAGCCAACCCAGAGCAGCGAGGCGCCGATCATCGACATGGTCAGCGAGTGCGGAGCCATCAGCTCCTTGCCGTAACCGACGCGCTTGCCGATCAGCAGGGCGCCGACGAGGCCTGCGATGCCGGCGTTGATGTGCACCACGGTGCCGCCCGCGAAGTCGATCGCACCCTTCTTGAAGATCCAGCCTGCGTCGGCGTTGATCTCATCGAGCTTGGCCTGCGCCGCGGTCTTCGCCGCGCCATCAGCCGCAGCAGCCAGAGCCTTGGCTGCGTCCTGGATCATGTCCGGGCCGGGCCAGTACCAGACCATGTGCGCGATCGGGAAGTAGATCAGCGTGACCCAGAGCGGAACGAAGAGCGCGAGCGCGGCGAACTTCATGCGCTCGGCGAAGGCGCCGACGATGAGGGCGGGCGTGATCGCCGCGAAGGTCATCTGGAAGCACATATAGATGAGCTCCGAGATGTTAGCGTCGACCGAGAAGGTCGCGGCCTTCGAGTCGGTGGTAACGCCCATCATGAAGGCCTTGGAGAAGCCGCCGATGAAGTCGGAGCCGCCGGTGAAGGCGAGGCTGTAGCCGTACACGGCCCAGATCACGGTGACGACGCAGACGGTGTAGAACACCTGCATCAGGACCGAGAGCATGTTCTTGGAGCGGACGAGGCCGCCGTAGAAAAGCGCGAGACCGGGGATCGTCATCAACAGCACGAGCACTGTCGATGTCAGCATCCAGGCGTTGTCTCCCTTGTTGACCGTTGGCTCGGCGTAGGCTGCGGTCGCAGCGAACAGGCCGACTGCGAGAGCCGCCAATCCCGCGCCATAGGGACGCTTAAACGTCATTTCATTTACTCCTGATTGAATTTTGATTGAGCGCGAAATCAAAGGGCCGCAGCATCGGCCTCGCCGGTGCGGATGCGAACCGCATGGTCGAGATTGATGACGAAGATCTTGCCGTCGCCGATCTGACCGGTTTTCGCGGCGGTCGTGATGGCGTCGATGGTCTTGTCGACCTGGTCGGAGGCGACAGCGACCTCGATCTTGATCTTGGGCAGGAAGCTCACGGCATATTCGGCGCCGCGATAGATTTCCGTATGGCCCTTCTGGCGGCCATATCCCTTGACTTCCGTCACCGTGAGACCGTGAACGCCGATGGCGGTCAGGGCGTCACGGACTTCTTCCAGCTTGAATGGCTTAATAATCGCCATAACAATTTTCATGGGTCCTATCCCCGCTTGGGCCCGGTCCGGACGTGGCCGGGCGTTTCTCGACTGGTTCGCCACGAGGGAGAAAGTTCACTACGCGGGCACAGCCAGGACCCATAGAATCAAATGCCGTGCCAGATCGGGCGTGTTGCCTAACGGACTATGAAAACGGGTGTTTTCGCGTTTGGCGCGTATTGCGGTGCAGTGCGCCATTACGTCGCGCTCAATACCTGACCATGCCTGATTAAAATAAAGGCATGACAAGCTGCCGACACATTGGTGCTCATGCGTCGGGCAGCAGAATGGTATTTTCGTAGGGCGGACGCCTATTGCAGGGCTTGTCGTGCTGCGAAATATCGGACCCCTCGCACTTGTGCTCACGGAATGCGCGCAACCGGCCAAACAGCTTGGGCGGGGCGAGGCTTGCCGGACGGCCGCCGGCAGAGACCGTCAGGCGGCGCTGCGTTCCGCGAAGACCCGGTCGATCAGCCCCCAGTCGACCGCCTGCTGTGCGGTCATGAAGTGGTCGCGGTCCAGGGTCCGTTCCACGTCCGGCTCGGGGCGCCCGCAATGCTGGGCATAGAGCCGGATGAGGCGCCGCTTGGTTTCCTGCATTTCGGTGGCGTGGATCAGGATGTCGGACGCCTGGCCCTGAAAGCCGCCGAGCGGCTGATGCACGTGAAGGCTCGCATTGGGCAGGGCGGCGCGGTGACCGGGCTCGCCGGCCATCAGCAGGAACGAGCCCATCGAGCGCGCGGTGCCCATGCACAGCGTATGCACCGGCGCCTTGATGAATTGCATGGTGTCGTACATCGCGAGGCCGCTGGTGACCACGCCGCCATAGGAATTGATGTAGAGATTGATCGGCTTGTTCGGATTCTCCGCCTCCAGGAACAAGAGCTGCGCGCAGACCAGTCCGGACATCGCATCATTGACCTCGCCGTTGAGGAAGATGATGCGCTCGCGCAACAGGCGCGAATAGATGTCGAAGGATCGTTCGCCGCGGGCGGATTGTTCGACGACCATAGGGACGAGCTGAAGCATGTCGCGCATCGGCGACCTCCCTGTCTGCGGGTGATGAAGTGGTGTCGGTGTCAGGCGGCCGCGCGCATCAGGCAGCCATTGCTGTTGGCCGGCTGCGGCAGCTTCATGCCGATCTCGCAGGCTTGCTGGATGATGCGGAAGCGGGTGCCGCCGTCCTCGTTCGGCTCGATCCGGAAGATGACATGGCTTTCGCGAAACGGCGGTTCGGAATCGCGAAGCCGGTAGCGCACCTCCTGGCCCGGGATCGATGTCTCAGGCTCGGCGCCCGCAAGATCGCAATCCGGCAGCCAGCGCTCGCGCAAAGCCGGAATGGTCACCGCGCGCCAGACCTTGGCCGGCGGCGCATCGAATTGATATTCGAGCACGAGCGCTGCGTCGGAGGGATCAGGCTTCACGGCGTCACTCATTGATCCATCTCCTTCAAGAGATCGGCGAGGGCATCCATGCGTTTCGGCCAATAGGCGCGGTAGCGCGCAAGCCAGGTCCCGATGGCGGAGATTCCTTCGGGATCGACTTCGTAATTCACAAAGCGGCCCTGCCGCTGTTCGCGCACCAGGCCTGCCCCGCGCAGCACCGCGAGATGCTGCGACATCGCCGGCTGGCTGATCTCCAATCCGTCGCGCAAGGCGCTGGCATTCAGGCTTCCGCCGGCAAGCTTCTCAAAGACCTTGCGGCGGGTCGGGTCGGCCAGCGCCTTGAAGATGTCGGCTTCGATCATGGCAACACATAAGCATACGCTTATGTGTTGCGCAAGCCCAATTACTGCAGCGCCTCGCCGTGCTGCGAAATATCCAGTCCTTCGAGCTCGTGCTCCCGCGAGACGCGCAGGGGCACGAAAAGGCTGACCAGCTTGAGCAGGATGAAGCTCACGCCCGCCGACCAGACGAACGTGACGGCGACCCCGTAGAGCTGGCTCAGAAGCTGCTGCGGATGGCCTTCGAGCAGGCCGGCGGTGCCGCCGATCGCGCTGGTTGCGAACACGCCCGCCAGCAGGGTGCCGGTCAGCCCGCCGATGCCGTGGACGCCGAACACGTCGAGCGAATCGTCATAGTCGAAGCGATGCTTCAGCCACGTGCAGGCCCAGTAGCAGACGAGGCCCGCGATCACGCCGATGACGATGCCGTGCCAGGGCGCCACGAAGCCCGAGGCCGGCGTGATGGTGCCGAGGCCGGCGACCGCGCCGGAGATCATGCCGAGCACGGATGGCTTGCGCCGCGTCGACCATTCGATCGCGCCCCAGGTCAGCGCGCCGGAGCAGGCGGCGAGATGGGTCGCGATGATCGCCAGCACCGCGCGCGAATTGGCTGCGCCCGCCGAGCCGCCGTTGAAGCCGAACCAGCCGACCCACAACAGGCCGGTGCCCATCACCGCGAGCGACAGATCGAACGGCGAGAGATTTTCGGTGCCGTAGCCGTGGCGGCGTCCCATCACCTTCGCTGCGACGAGGCCGGCGGTGCCGGCCGACAGATGCACCACGAGACCGCCGGCGAAATCCAGCACGCCCATGCTGGCGAGGAAGCCGCCGCCCCAGACCCAATGCGCCAGCGGAATGTAGACGAAGATGAACCAAGCCACCGAGAACAGCAGATAGGCGGAGAACCGCATCCGGTCGGCCACCGCACCCGCGACCAGCGCCACCGTGATGATCGCAAACGTCATCTGGTACAGCATGAACAGCGCTTCCGGGATCGTCTTCGCCGCCGGGTTGACGCTGTCCATGGTCATGCCGGCGAGAAACCAGCGGTCGAGCGTGCCGATCCACGGGCCGTCGCCGACGAAGCACAGCGAATAGCCGAACGCGACCCAGAGAATGGAGATGATCGTCACCGCGGCGAGGCTCTGCGCCATGGTCGCGAGCACGTTCTTCTTGCGCACCATGCCGGAATAGAACAGCGCGAGCCCCGGGATCGTCATCATCAGCACCAATGCGGTGGCGACGATCATCCAGGCGGTGTCGGCGGTGTTGATCTCGGAGCCCGCGGCACGCGCCGGCGAAGCCATGATCGACACAAGCCCGATCGGCGCGGCAATAGCAGCCGCGCGGCGCAACAATCCCGCCATGTCGTTTCCCCCAGCTATTGATTGCGTCGCACGCCGTGGCGCCGTTGCCCGGTGCGATCGAAGAAGAGCGTTTTCGAGCGAAGCGGATACCGCTTCGCGAAACGAAAAACGCGTCAAGGCAAAAATCTAGAGCGCGTCGCTGTCGGTCTCGCCGGTGCGAATGCGGGTCGCGTGATCGATCGGCGTGACGAAGATCTTGCCGTCGCCGATCTGGCCGGTGCGCGCGGTCGCGGTGATGACGGCGACGGCCTTCTCCGCGATATCGGAGGCAACCGCGATCTCGATCCGCAGCTTCGGCAGGAAATTCACGACATATTCGGCGCCGCGATAGATCTCGGTGTGGCCCTTTTGGCGGCCATAGCCCTTCACTTCGGTCACGGTCATGCCGTGGACGCCAATCGCCGTCAGCGCCTGGCGGACTTCATCGAGCTTGAAGGGTTTGATGATCGCGACGACGAGTTTCATGGTCAGGCCTATTCCCCGGGATGCGCCGCGCCGTATGTCCCCGGCGCTGCGTCAATCTGGCATCTTTCCGGGCAAATGGCATAAAAAAGTTGCAGATTGAAGCGGAAAATCGTTGGGCCATGTGAACGGCCGCCTCTGTACAGGGCAGCCGTTCATCCTCCACAATGCGTTTTTGGCATGGATGCGATGAACCCAAGCGTCGCGGCCGGTACAAAACTATGTTCGAGGGGGACGCTTCATGGCGAGTTGGTTCTACGCATCCGAGGGCAAGCAGCAGGGGCCCTATCAGGAAGGGCAATTCCGCGACCTCGTCGCCCAGGGAGTCGTGCGCCCGGATACGCTGGTGTGGTCGGAGGGCATGGCCGGCTGGCAGAAGGCGGCCGAAATCCCCGGCCTGATCAGCGGCGGCGGTGCACCCCCGATGATGCCGGCTGGCGGCCCGCCGATGATGGGCTCCGGGGGCTACGGCGGCGGTGGCGGCGGAGGATCGCTGGCGGTCGATTTCGGCATCCTCGAGTTCACCTGGCGCAGCATCGTGATGCTGATCGGCATGTGCTTCATCATCCCGGTGCCGTGGGTGTTCGTCTGGTACACGAAATGGATCGTGTCCTGCGTGAAGGTCCCCGGGCGGCCCAATCTCAGCTTCACCGGCAATGCGATGGCGCTGGTGCCCTGGTATTTCGGGTTCATCGTTCTGGCGATCGTGATCGGGTTGATCGGCGTCCCCTTGCTGAGCAATTTGCTGTTCATTGCCCAGATCGTTCTGTACTGGCTCCTGATCAAATGGATGGTCGCGAACCTCGCCTCCAACGGGCAGCCGCTCGGCCTGAGCTTCACCGGCACGGTCTGGGCCTATGTCGGCTATAGCCTGCTGTTTGCGATCTCCATCATCACCATCATCGGCTGGGCCTGGGTCGCCGCGGCTCAGATGCGCTGGTTCTGTCGCAGCATCGAAGGCACGCGGCGCGAGATCGTCTTCAACGGCAGCGGTCTCGGAATTCTCTGGCGGGGCATCGTGGCCGCATTCCTGTGCGGCTTCATCATCCCGATCCCGTGGGTATATCGCTGGATCATGAACTGGTTCGCGTCGGAGACCGTTCTGGCTCCGCGCGGATCGCTCAGGGCATGACCTTGAGAGGCATAAGCGCGATCGATCGTGCTTGTGCCTCCTAGGCCTTCCGTTCGCGAACGGAGCCTTCCTGCGCGACGGAAGCCACCAGCGTGCCGTCGGGCTTGAAGATCGAGCCGCGCGTCAACCCACGGCCGCTTCGCGCGCTCGGCGAATCCTGTGCGTAGAGCAGCCATTCGTCGGCGCGGAACGGGCGGTGAAACCACATCGCGTGGTCGAGGCTCGCGGGCATCATGCGCTTGTCGAACAGGGTGCGGCCGTAGCGCGCCATGATCGCATCGAGCAGCGAGAAGTCGGACGCGTAGGCCAGCGCGCACATGTGCAGCGCCGGATCGTCCGGCAGCGTCGCCGCGGTCTTGATCCAGACATGGATGCGGCCGTCCTCGATCCTCTCCCCGAAATAGCGGCCGAGCTCGACCGGGCGCAGCTCGATCGGACGGTCGGATTCATAGTAGCGGCGGATGAACTCCGGCATCTCCTTGAACATCGGCTGCTTCGCCACCTCCTCCGCCGTCAGCTTTTCCGGCGGCGGCACGTCGGGCATCTTGTCCTGGTGATCGAACGCGCTCTCCTCCTCGGCATGGAACGACACCATGATCGAGAAGATCGCGTTGCCGTGCTGAATCGCGGTGACGCGTCGCGTCGAGTAACTCTTGCCGTCGCGCAGGCGCTCGACCTGGTAGATGATCGGGATCTGCGGATCGCCGGGCAGGATGAAATAGCAATGCAGCGAATGCGGCAGCCTGCCCTCGACGGTGCGGCACGCCGCAACCATCGCCTGCCCGATCACCTGGCCGCCGAACACCCGCTGCCAGCTGGTCTTCGGACTGTTGCCGCGGAACAGATTCACCTCGAGCTGTTCGAGGTCGAGGATCGAGATGAGGTCGATCAGGCTCTTGGACATGGAATTCAGCTTTCGCCTTGCCGCCCCGGGTTCGCTGCTCCGGAATGACACAATGGGGGCTTTCCGCCCTTGTTTCACCGCACTGTTTCGCCCACCTCAAGTCTGCTAGCAAGACTAAGAAACGCGAAGACTTAGCCGGGAATTGGGTATGTCGGTACAGGGTAGCATTGTCATCGGTGGCGGCGCGTTTGCAGGCCTGGCGCTGGCCCTGGCGCTGCGTCAGGGGCTCGGGCCCGAGATCCCCGTCATCGTCGCCGACCCCGCGCTCGGGACCCGTCCCAGCCGCGACCCGCGCGCCACCGCGATCGTGGCCGCCTGCCGCCGCCTGTTCGAGGCGATCGGCGCCTGGGATGACGTCAGGGGCGAGGCGCAGCCCATCCTCGACATGATCGTCACCGATTCAAAGCTCGAAGACGCCACCCGCCCGGCGTTCCTCAACTTTGCCGGCGATGTCGCGCCGGGCGAGCCCTTTGCGCATATGGTCGAGAACCGCCGCCTGATTGATGCGCTGGTGGTGCGCGCCGAGGCCGAGGGCATTGATCTCCGCGCGACCACAGTGTCGTCTTACGACGCGCGGGCCGAAGGCATCGACGTGACGCTCGGCGACGGCAGTGTCATCGCGGCGAGCCTCCTGGTCGCGGCTGACGGTGCGAAGTCGAAACTGCGCGAACGCGCCGGCATCGCTACCCATGGCTGGGAATATGATCAATCCGGCATCGTCGTCACCGTCGGCCATGAGCGCGATCACGAGGGCCGCGCCGAAGAGCATTTTCTGCCGGCGGGTCCGTTCGCGATCCTGCCGCTTTCGGGCAAACGCTCCTCGCTGGTATGGACCGAGCGCCGCAGCGAAGCCGCGCGTATCGTTGCGTTGAGCGACGAAGAATTCCACGGCGAGCTCGAGCAACGCTTCGGCCTGCATCTCGGCGAAGTGAAGGCGCTCGACAAGCCGCGCGCGTTTCCGCTGTCCTATTTCGTCGCACGCTCCTTCATCGCCGAGCGCCTCGCGCTGGTCGGCGATTCCGCCCACGTCATCCACCCGATCGCGGGCCAGGGTCTCAACATGGGGCTGAAGGACGTCGCCGCGCTGGCCGAAGTCGTGGTCGATGCCGCGCGGCTCGGCATGGATATCGGCGCCGCCGACGTACTCGAACGTTACCAGCGCTGGCGCCGTTTCGACACGATGGCCATGGGCGTTGCCACCAACTCGCTCAACTTCCTGTTCTCGAATCAATCGACGCTGCTGCGCACCGTGCGCGACATCGGCCTCGGCCTGGTCGACCGCGCCCCGCCGCTGAAGAACCTGTTCATCCGCCAGGCCGCGGGTTTGACCGGTGAGATACCGCGGTTGCTGAAGGGCGAGGTGCTGTAGGAATTTCCTGTCGTCCCGGACAAGCGCGCCTCAAGCGCGCGCAGATCCGGGACCCATACGCCGCAGCATTAATTTTGCGATGATTCGGAGTTGCCGGCTTGCGCCACAACCACGTCCTGTGGTTATGGGTCCTGGCCTTCGCCAGGACGACAGCGAGAGTGTGGTGCGGCGATCGCGCCAAACCTCAATCGATCTTGCGGGCCTCTTCCGGCAGCATGATCGGGATGCCGTCGCGGATCGGATAGGCGAGCTTCGCGCTGCGCGAGATCAGCTCCTGCTTTGCAGAATCGAACTCCAGCGGGCCCTTGGTCAGCGGGCAGACCAGAATCTCCAGCAATTTGGGATCGACGCTGGCTTCGGGGCGTTCGGTGGGCGCGTTCATGGGGGTCTCCGGCGGTCGGTTGCCTCTAGCATAAAAAATCGTAGCAGCCCATCGCGTCGCTCAAGCTGAAACCATCCGCAGGATCTCGTCGAGCAGGCCCTCGAGCCGCGCGGCCGGCGATGGCGGGCCCGACAGGGCGAAGCCGAGAAACGTCCAGTACAGGATTTGCGCGCGGGCTCGCGCCGTCGCCGCCTCGAACCCGCGCTTCCTCAGCAGCTCTTCGATATAGTCGAGCCTGCGCCGGTCGATCGCACGCACCGCCGATTGTGCCGCCGCATCGAAGGCCGCCCAGTTCCGGACCGCGCGCTCGAGGTCGAGCCGCGCGCCAAAAGTCCTGCGCAGCAGCGCTTTCAGCGGATCGTCGCTGTCCGCCTCGACATCGGCGATGATCTGCTCGGCCGCGATCTCGCGCCAACGCCTCAAGAGAGCAGCATGGAACGCGCCGAGATCGGCGAAATGCCAATAGAAGCTGCCGCGCGAGACCCCAATGGCTTTCGCCAGCGGATCGGCCTTCAGCGCGGTGAAGCCGTCTCGCGCGAGCGCCTTCAGGCCTTGCTTGATCCAGTCGTCGGCGGTCAGCTGTTCGGCCATGTCGGGTTCCGGATTCGAACCATACACTAGTGTATTGACAGCCGACAGGCCAGCGTCTATCTCACCATACATAACTGTATGGATGAAATTTGCAGGGAGCTTTGATGATGCGTGATCTCTTGCTCCAGTGCGCCGGGGTCGTGACCATTGCCGTGGCCCTTATTCATGGCATTCTCGGCGAGACCAAGGTCTTTGCCCGCGCTCGCATCGGGCCGGAACGGCTCCGCACCCTGATCCGCCTGGTCTGGCAGGCTTCGACCGTCGCCTGGATCGGCGGGGGTGTGCTCCTGATCGCGGCGCCCTGGATGCAATCGGAGCCGGCGCGTCACTGGATCGTCGTCACCATGGTCGGCGTGTTTGGCTTCTCTGCTTTCGCCAACGCATGGGCCACGCGCGGCCGGCATTTTGGATGGATGGCGCTCAGTGCCGTCGTCGTCATGGCGGTCGCTGGCTACTGAGCGGCATATCGCAGTCATGCCTGTCGTGAGACGTAAGGCCGCATCGACGCGCCAAATGCAGGTTGCGCACGGAGGGCGCTGAGCTTTTTCGGATCGTTAGAATATCTCTAAAGGCTTGCGCCGCAGCTGCAGATTGACTTCGTCATGTGCTTTGCTTCCTTCGGTCCCGCTTCGCCCCAGGGCGTAGCGCCCACGACAGAAGAGGAGACGTTCGTGAAGGTTATTCGTGTTGCTGCCGTTGCATTGACGATCGGGATTGGCATGGGATCGGCGGCCTTGGCTGATGGTTTCAAGGACTGCACCAAGCTCGACAAGGCGTCGTGGAAGCCGGCGAGCGAAGCCGAGGCCAAGGCCAAGGCGCTGGGCTACGAGGTGCGGCGCTCCAAGATCGAAGGCTCGTGCTATGAGGTCTACGGCGTCAAGGAAGGAAAGCTTTACGAGCTGTTCTACAGCCCCGAAGATCTCAGCCTGAAGCACACGATTGCAAAGTAGACCGCGCCAGATGGTCTGCGCGCAAATGGTCTGCGCAAAGTCATGCCTGAGGGTGGTCCTCGCTTGATCGAAGAAACGGTACCGCACGCACGCGGGGAGTCCAACCGGACCCCCGCGGATCGAACCGCTTCGCGGAAAGTCGCGGTCTGGGACCTCCCGCTGCGGCTCTGGCACTGGCTGCTCGCGGCTTGCGTCCTGGCCGCCTGGTTCACGCCGACCGTCTATGACGGACTTCACCGCATCGTCGGTTATACCGTACTCGGGCTTGTTGCGTTCCGTCTGGTCTGGGGTCTTTGGGGAAGCCGCTATTCGCGCTTCCGCATGGTCGGCGTCAGGCTTCGGGCCGCGCCAGGTTATCTCTGGAATCTGCGCCGCGGCATCACCGGCCGCTATATCGGGCTCAATCCCGCCGGCACGTTGATGCTGGTGGCGCTGCTGGTCTCGCTCGCGGTCTCGACGATATCAGGCGCGATGTCGGTGACGGTGACCTTTTTCGGCGTCTGGTGGGTCGAGGACACCCACCACTATTCGTCGGACGTGGTCATCGTCCTGGTCGTGCTGCACGTCCTGGGCGTGCTGATGATGGGATGTCTCCAGCGCGAGAACCTGATCAGCGCGATGATCACCGGACGCAAGCGCATCCGCGGTCATTCCTGAGCAGGCGCACAGGCACCTGTCACTGCAACGGCGGATCGCCGCTGGTGCGCTTCTTCGCGAGGTCCATCTCGGTCACCGCGATCAAAATTTCGGCGCGGGTCTTCAGGTCGGGCGCTTCCAGCATCGCTTGCTTCTCGGCCACGCCATAGGGCGACATCATCGCCAGCGCGTTGACGAGCGCTTCGTTGGGAGCGGTCTCGACGCCCTCCCAGTCGACCTTGAGGTTGTTGGCTTTCAAAAAATCCGCCAGCACCGTCAACAGTGCCTCGCGATCGACCTCGTCCTCGCCCATGCGCGGCGTGAAGTCGTCGACGAAGGCGAAAAAATCCACCTTGCACTGGCGGTAGGCGGTGAGCACTTCGAGCTCCTTGAGCACTTTGAAGCGCGAGACACCGGTGAGCTCGAGGATGTAGCGGCCGTCGCCGGATTCCGCGAGCTGGGTGATGCGGCCGACACAGCCGACACGGAACAGTGCCGGCTTGTCGGAATTCTTGGGCGAGTGCGCGATGTCGGGCTGGATCATGCCGATCAGGCGATGACCGTCGCGGAAGGCATCGTCAATCATCGCGAGGTAGCGCGGCTCGAAGATGTTGAGCGGCATCTGCCCGCGCGGCAACAGCAGCGCGCCCGGCAGCGGAAACACCGGAAGGATCTCCGGAAGGTCGGCGGGCCCGCGATATTCGATGTTGATCGGCATCTGGTCCCCATTGTCCGCATCAAGTCACGATGCCTAACGCTCCGCCGGCTGTGATGGATCAATCATCGTCAGGAAAACAGGATGATCGACAAGCGCTTGCGTCCCTCGACGGTTGCATCGTCCGTGCCGCCCCAGGCCTCGAAGAACTGCACCAGCTGCTTGCGGGCGCCGTCGTCGTTCCATTTGCGGTCGCGCTTGACGATCGCGAGCAGCTGCTCGGTGGCGGCTGCCCGGTTGCCCTGGGCGTTGAGCGCGATCGCGAGGTCGAATCGGGCCTGATGATCGAGCGGGTTTGCGGCGACTTTCTGTTCCAGCTCGGCGACGGGCCCGAGCTGCTCGGCCTGCTCGGCGAGATCGATCGCGGTCTGCACGGCCTTCACAGCGGGGTCGTTGCGCTTGGATTCCGGCACCATGGCGAGCGTCTGCTTGGCCTGCTCCATCGCACCGGAGACGGCGTAGCATTTCGCCAGTCCGGCAAGGGCTGCGATGTTGGTCGATTCGAGCTGCAGCACTTCCGCGTAGATCTGCGCGGCCGCAGCGGCATCGCCCTCGGCGAGCACGGCCTCGGCCTCCTGGAGGATTTCCGCGATATTCGGCTCACCCGGCGCGGTCACGCCCTTGGTCAGCTTCTCGATGAAGGCGTTGAGCTGGCTCTCCGGGACCGCACCCATGAAGCCATCGGCCGGCTGGCCGTTGACGAAGGCGATCACCGCCGGAATCGACTGGATGCCCATCTGGCCCGGGATCGCCGGGTGCTGGTCGATGTTCATCTTGACCAGCTTGACCTTGCCCTTGGCGGCCTTGACCGCCTTTTCCAGCAAGGGCGTGAGCTGCTTGCAGGGGCCGCACCACTCCGCCCAGAAGTCGATCAGCACCGGCTGGCGCTTCGATTCCTCGATAACGTCCTTCACGAAGGTCTGGGTGGTCGTGTCCTTGATCAGATCGGCGGCAGCCGGGCCCGCTGCTCCGTTACCCTGGTCGATGATCGTCACGGGATCCCCTCGTCTGATGTCTGGAATTGGCGGGTCTTTAGCACGTCGCCAATTCATATGCTTCGCTGTTGGCCCTAAATTGGGCCGGGACGGCCGAATTTCAATCCATGCGGGCCGATTCGGCGGTTCCGGGGCATTTTTGGGTCATTTGGCCGCGTTCGGGTCGATATCGGGCCTCCGATTGCAAATCTATGCCGCCGGTAGCTGTTGCATTCCCCTCCCGCTTTTGGCATACGACAGCCGTTGTCGGCGCAGTCATGCGACCGACACAGGATGCGGGTGTAGCTCAGTGGTAGAGCACGACCTTGCCAAGGTCGGGGTCGAGGGTTCGAGCCCCTTCGCCCGCTCCAATTTTTCCCAAAGCATCCAGCCGGACCGGACGGGCACGTGGTTTCCACGCCGCTGGCGGCTGTATTGGGTCACGAATGACAATTCTGGTCACAGGTAGCGCGGGCCATCTCGGGGAGGCCGTTCTCCGCACGCTCCGCGGGCGGGGTTCGCCTGCGCGTGGCATCGACCTGAAGCCATCGCCCTTCACCGATGCCGTCGGCTCAATCGTCGATCTCGATTTCGTGCGGCGCCAGATGGACGGCGTCACCGCGGTGATCCACACCGCGACGCTGCACAAACCGCATGTGGCGACCCACAGCAAGCAAGCCTTCATCGACACCAACGTCACCGGCACGCTCAATCTGCTTGAAGCGGCGATGCGGCAGGCGTGCGCAGTTTTGTCTTCACCAGCACCACCAGCGCGTTCGGCTCGCAGCTCCGTTCCGACGCGGGACAGGCTGCGGTGTGGGTGACCGAAGATCTGCCGCCGATCCCGAAGAACATCTACGGCACGACCAAGCTGATGGCCGAGACTCTCTGCGAGCTGTTCTGTCGCGAGCGCGGCCTGCCCGTCGTGGTCTTGAGGACCTCGCGCTTCTTCCCGGAAGACGATGACGATCCGGCGGTGCGGTCGGCTTACGCGCTGGAGAACGCGCACGCCAACGAGCTGCTCTATCGCCGGCTGGATATCGCGGACGCGGTGAGCGCCCATCTGCTCGCCGCCGAGCGCGCGCCGGACATCGGGTTTGCCCGCACCATCGTGTCGGCCACGAGCCCGTTTGAGCAGCGCCACCTGTCTGCGCTGGCACGTGACGCGGCTGGTGTTGTGCGCGAGCTCTATCCGGATTGTGCGGAGCTCTTTGCTGCGCGCGGCTGGCGGCTGTTCCCCGCGATCGACCGCGTCTATGTCAACGCGCGCGCGCGGCGCGAGTTGGGCTGGCGGCCCGAATTCGACTTCGCGCATGTCCTGAACTGTCTTCGCGATGACCTCGATTTTCGCAGCACCCTGGCGCGCGCTGTCGGATCGAAAGGCTATCATGAGACGATTTTCGACGATGGTCCCTACCCCGTCGCCCCGTAGTCGCGATCTTTGCTAATTCGCTCGACGCCTCAGATGTCTACCCGGAGTCACCGGCAGCAAGCTGGCTACAGCCGTTCTACTGTGCATGGGGTTGTTTTCGCGTTTTTTTGTCCCGGGCTTCTTGCTGCCTGCAAATTAGCCGCGCGTGATCTTGATTCCGCGCTGCAGCGAGAGCGGTGTCGTCGCCGCATTCGCCATCATTGACTTTACGTCTCAATTTTTACTGAGCGCTATCGCGGCGCACGCGGCGCGCTTCTCACCGCTCGCAGATGTGCTAACCTTCCGCGTCTGTCCTCTCGACAGAGTCCGAACTTCGCCTCTCGACTAGCAAAACAAAATAAATGTGCAGCCCTGACGGCTGCCTTAGGGGAGTGACGCGATGAAATTCCATCGATCCGTCTTTCAATCCGCCTTTCAATCCGTCCTGGCGCTTGCAACAATTGCCCTTCTCGCGGGGACAAGCGTCGGTCACGCGCAGCAGCAGGACAAGAACAAGCCGCTGAAGAAATACGAATCCGGCACCAAGGAGTTCTGGACCCATCCACCGGACGACTGGTTCCTCGGCGACGAGACCGAGGCGCAAAAGGGCCTGGCGCCGCCGTCGGGTCCGCCCACCGGCGCGTCGGACGCCGAGCTCGCCAATATCGTCAAGAAGGTCAAGCTGCCGGCGGGCTTCAAGATGGAGGTCTATGCGTCCGGCGTGCTGGCCGCGCGGCAGATGGCCTGGGGTGACAAGGGTACGCTGTTCGTTGGCTCGTTCGGCCTCGGCAACGTCTACGCCATCAAGGACAACAACGGAAAGAAAGAGGTCAAGACCATCCTCAAGGGGCTGAACATGCCCACCGGTCTGGCCGTCAAGGACGGTGCGCTCTACGTCATCGCGGTCGACAAGCTGATCCGCTACGACGACATCGAGAACAAGCTCGACAATCCCGGCGAGGGCAAGGTCGTCTATGACGACATGCCGTCCTATGCCGCGCATGGCTGGAAATACATCGCGGTCGACAAGGAAGGCTGGTTCTACATTCCGTTCGGACCGCCCTTCAACATCGGCGTGCCCCCGACCAGCGTGTCGCAGATCCGCCGCGTCGATCCCAAGACCGGCAATGCGGAAATCTATGCGCTCGGCGTTCGCAACTCGGTCGGCGGCGACGTCGATCCGCGCACCGGCAAGTACTGGTTCACCGAGAATGCCCGCGACTGGATCAGCGACGATCTGCCCTCGGACAAGCTGAACATGATCAGCAAGATCGGCGAGCACTTCGGCTATCCCTACTGCCACCAGGGTGACCTGCCGGATACCAAGTTCGCGATGGGCCACAAATGCTCCGAGTTCACGCCGCCGGTGCTGAACCTCGGCGCTCACGTCGCTCCGCTCGGCATGAAGTTCTATACCGGCGACCAATTTCCGGCCGAGTACAAGAACAACATCCTGATCGCCGAGCACGGCTCCTGGAATCGTCACAAGTACCAAGGCGGCCGCATCATGCGCGTGATCGTCGGGCCCGACGGCAAGAACGCCAAGCAGGAGGTGTTCGCCTCCGGCTGGATCGAGGGCGACCAGGGCTATCTCGGCCGTCCCGACGACATCATCCTCGCCAAGGACGGCTCGATCCTCGTCGCAGACGATTGGGCCGGCGCGATCTACCGCATCAGCTACAGCAAGAAGTAGCGCAAGACGACACGAGGCTGCGGTGCCGAGGGGCGCCGCAGCCTTTCTCATTTCAGTTTCGTACGCTGTCGTTCCTGATCGCGCGCCGCTGGCGCGCCAGTCCGGAACCCTTGGCCACCAACGCGGGTTATCGAGTTCTCAGATGCGCAGTTGCGCATCATAGCTCGCGCTTCTTTGCCCTGGAACGACGCGTTCGATAGATCGGAATTCCAATCATGCGCCGGCAGTTCATCTCGCACGCAATCAGCGCGGTTGCGCTTCTCGCGCTCGGTTCTCTCCCCACAAGCGCCGCCGACAATGCCGCGATCAAGGAGAAGGCCGCCGTTTGCGCCGGCTGCCACGGCGAGAACGGCATCTCGCAAACCGAGAACATTCCCTCGCTCGCCGGCCAGCCCGATCAATTCCTGCAATGGCAGCTGGTGTTTTTTCGCGCCGGCTCGCGCAAGAACGACCAGATGCAGCCGATCGCCGAGGAGATCACCAACGAGGACGTCCGCAATCTCGGCGCCTATTTCGCCGCGCTGACGCCGCCGACAGCGGCGGAGGACAAGGATCCGGACCTGTCGAAAAAGGGCGCGCAAGTTGCCGCCGGCCGCCGCTGCGCCTCATGTCATACGGATAGCTTTGCCGGCACCAAGGCCGTCGCGCGGCTCGCTGGCCAGCGCGAGGAATATCTGGTCAAGGCGCTGCACGACTACAAGAGCAGCCAGCGCGTCGGCGGCGGTGGCGCCGCGATGGCCGATGTCGCCTATCACATGAGCGATGAGGAAATCACCGCCGTCTCGCACTATCTCGCGTATTTCAAATAGCGCGGGGTGCGCCTACCCCGCCCGCTGCTTCTCATACGCCTTCAAATGCGTGTAGGCGATGCGCAGTTTCGGCACCGGCACCTTGGCGGCGTCGGCACGCGCGATGAGGTCGCCGATGACGTGATCGGCCTCAACCGGCAGGCCCGCCTTGACGTCGCGGAACATCGAGGCCGTCATCGGTGAGCCCTCGGTGGTGAGGTTGCCCTTCACGCGCTCGAAGAACGGCCCGCCCGGCGTGTAGCCCGACGCGGCGGCGATCGCACTGGTCTCGTCCAGCATGCCGAGCAGGAAATCCCTGCCGCCGGGAGCGGCGAGAATGTTGCCGACGGAGGTGCGCATCAGGCTGGTGGACGCCGCCAGCGAGGAGAGGAACACCCATTTCTCCCACATGTCCTGCATGATGTTCTGGCTCGCGGTGGCGCCAGCGATGCCGCTCTTGAAGGCTTCGTCGATCGCCTTGACCCGATCCGATAGCTTGCCATCGCGCTCGCCGTAGTTGATCGACTGCATCGGCTGCAGCTGCACCACCTCGCGCTTCTCGTTGAGCGTCGCGGCGATGGCGCAGAGGCCGCCGAGCACGCGCTCCTTGCCGAACTTGTCGTCGAGGATGTCGAGATGCTTCATGCCGTTGAGCATGGGAATGATCGCGGTATTCGGTCCGACTGCTGCCGCGAACGACTTGATGGCGTCGTCGAGGTCGAAGGCCTTGCAGCTGAGCAGCACGACGTCGAACTTGTCCTTGAGCGCGTCGGCCTGAACGGTCGGCGGATTTTTCAAGGTCACGTCGCCGTTCGGGCTCTTGATGACGAGGCCGGCGCTCGCGAGCTCGCTGGCGCGCCGCGGTCGGACCAGGAAGGTGACGTCGCGACCGGCCTGCAACAGCCTGCCACCAAAATAGCCGCCGATGGCGCCAGCGCCGACCACGAGGATACGCATGGGATTGTCCTTGTTGTTTCTTGATTGCTTCTTGCCGTCGTCGTTGTTTCTTGCCGTCGTCCTGGCGAAAGCCAGGACCCATTACCCCGACTGCCTATTGTCGGACAAGTCGGAGGCCCAGCTTATCGCCAAACGCGATTCGGTGGTTATGGGTCCTGGCCTTCGCCAGGACGACATCAGAGATGATGGCTCGCTCTGTCCATCATACGAAAATCACTTCCCCGAGACCATCTCCTCGACCTCGCGCAACTGCTCCTTGCCGAAGAACATCTCGTTGCCGACGAAGAAGGTCGGCGAGCCGAACGCGCCGCGCGCGACAGCCTCCTCGGTGTTCTTGATCAGTCTGCCCTTCACCTCGGGTTCCGCCGCGAGGGTGAACAGCTTTTGCGCGTCGAGGCCGGAGGACGCCAGCGCCTTCGCGGCGATTTCCGGATCGTCCATCTTCTTCGGCTCGCGCCACATGTGGTGGAAGGCGGCCTCGACATATGGCTCGAACACGCCCTCGAGCTGCGCCGCGATTGCCGCGCGCATCAGGTTCAGCGTGTTGACAGGGAAGAACGGATTCCAGACATAGGGCTGCACCTTGAAGCGCTTGACGAAGCGCTCGGTCTCGACCGCCTGGAATTCCCGCTTGTTCTTGATGCCGGCAAGCGTCTCGGCCGGCGACTTGTTGTTGGTCGACTTGAAGATGCCGCCGAGCAGGATCGGCACATATTCGAATTTGACGTCGATGCGCTGCTCGATCGCCGGAATCGCGAGATGACTGAGATAGGCGTTCGGACTGCCGAAATCGAACAGGAATTGCGGGGCTGCGCGGGTCAAAATCATCCTCCCTGACGTCGCTTTTTCGCATTGTGGCGCAGCGCGCGCCGCGGGTCCATCGTTTAATGACGGTCATAATATTGTGAGCGCGCGAACACGTTGGGCGCGAGTCGGACGTACGAACGCCTGAGCTCAAGCGCGGTCGCTGTAGGCGAGCTTGACGATGTGGTCGCGGATGTCGGCGGGCCAATCTGCGATCAGTCCGATGAAACGCCGCCGGTCATCCGCAAACAATGCGCGCGAAGCTTCCTCGAACTGCGGCAGATTGCCGGCCATGGTCGACATGAAGTGATAGGCCGCATCGCGCGCCTGCCGCTCGCGGTCCTTGTCGCCGCTGGCGCGCCGCGCCTCTTCGACAAGTTTCCGTAGTGCGACCGAGGCGCCGCCAGCTTGCGCGCTGAGCCACTCCCAGTGCCGTGGCAGCAGCGTCACCTCGCGCGCGACCACGCCGAGCTTCGGCCGGCCGCGACCGCGTGGTTCGCTCGCCGATGCGGTCTCCTCAACCGGGGGTGGGACAAGCTTCGCCAGCCGCGCCAGCACCTCGCGGTCTCCGCCGCGCAGATCGAAGTCGATCGACCGGCCCGTGACGTCCTCGAAGATGATGATGGGCTGGTCCGGCCGCTCCGCCATCCGCTTGATAACCAGCGCGACCTCTCCGGCTGGCCCGGAGACCAGGCGGCGTGAACCCTGGAAGGCGGTGAAAGTCTTCTGCATTGGAATCATTGCCATATTGATCATGTTGAGACTTTAATACCCGGGTAAATTGCAAAGGTCAATATACCCGGATGAAAATATCCGACCGGATGGCTCGACATTGTGTTCCCGGGCTGGCACGAACGCGCGGCCGATCGACCATGCTTAGCCCCGGGGACCACGCGATGCTGACCGTTCACCACCTCAACAATTCCCGCTCGCAGCGCGTGCTGTGGCTGCTCGAGGAGTTGGGCGTGCCCTACGAGATCGTGCGCTATCAGCGCCAGCCGGACATGCGCGCGCCGAAGGAGCTGCGCGCCATCCATCCGCTCGGCAAGTCGCCCGTCATCACCGACAACGGCAACACCATCGCCGAATCCGGCGCGATCATCGAATATCTCATCGCCACCTACGGCAACGGCCGGTTGGTCCCGCCACCGAACACGCCCGAGCGGCTGCGCTTCACCTACTGGCTGCACTATGCGGAAGGCTCGGCGATGCAGCCGCTGCTGCTCAAGCTGCTGTTCACGCTGATGCCGAAGCGCGCGCCCGCGTTGCTCCGCCCGCTGGTGCGCAAGGTCTCGAACCAGGCGCTGACTGCGCTGGTCAATCCGCAGCTCAAGCAGCACATGGACTATTGGGAAGGCGAGCTCGGCAAGAGCGAGTGGTTCGCCGGTAACGAGTTCACCGCCGCCGACATCCAGATGAGCTTTCCGCTCGAAGCGGCCCAGGCGCGTGGCGGGCTCGAGCTCGGCCACCCCAAGGCGATGGCGTTCCTGGAGCGCATTCATGCGCGGCCGGCGTACAGCCGCGCCCTCGAAAAGGGCGGACCGTATCAGGTCGGACGATAGTTAGCCTGCATCAGTCCGCATGCAGCACGCGCCCGCGCGTCTCCGGCAGCGCGAAGGCGGCGATAAAGAACAGCGCATACGCCACCACCGCGAAGATCGCGATCGCATTCGCAAGCGACGTCGTCGCCGACAGCGCTCCGACCAGGAACGGAAACAGCGCGCCGATGCCGCGGCCGAAATTGTAGCAGAATCCCTGGCCCGAGCCGCGCAGTCGCGTTGGATAAAGCTCGGTCAGGAATGCGCCGACGCCGGAGAAGTAGCCCGAAGCGAAAAAGCCGAGTGGGAAGCCGAGCACCCACAGGACCTCGTTGGTCAGCGGCAGCTGCGTATAGAGCAGCACAATCGCGATGGCGCCAATCGAGAAGATCAGGAACAGATTGCGCCGTCCGATCCGGTCGGCGAGCCACGCGCCGGTAAGATAGCCGATGAAAGAACCGATGATCAGGGTCGAGAGATAGCCGGTCGAGCCGACGATCGACAGATGCCGCTCCTTGGTCAAGAACTGCGGCACCCAGAAGGTGACGGCGTAGTAGCCGCCCTGGCAGCCCGTCGCCATCAGCGACGCCAGGATGGTGGTCTTCAGGATCGGGCCTGAAAAGATTTCCCAGAGCGCCGGGCGATTGCCGCTCGCGGCGTGCCTGGCGCGAGCCTCAGCCGCTATCTCCGGCTCGGTCACGGAGCGGCGGATGTAGAACACCAGCAGCGCCGGCAGCGCGCCGATCACGAACATCCAGCGCCACGCTGTCTCCGAGGGCAACGCCGAGAACAGGATCGCCTGCGACAATACCGCGAGGCCCCAGCCGACCGCCCAGCCCGACTGCACCGAGCCGACCGCACGCCCGCGATACTGCGGCCGGATCGCTTCACCCATCAGCACGGCGCCCGCCGCCCACTCTCCGCCGAAGCCGAGGCCCAGCACCGCGCGTGCGATCAGGAGCTGTTCGAAGTTCTGCACGACCGCGCACACCAGCGAGAACAACGAGAACCAGATGATGGTGATCTGGAGCGTTCTGACCCGGCCGATATGGTCGGAGAGATAGCCGCCGAGCCAGCCGCCGATCGCGGAGGCCAGTAGCGTCACGGTGCCGGCGAGCCCGGCCGATCCTGCATCGACCTTCCACAGCGCGATGATGGTGCCGATCACCAGCGGATAGATCATGAAGTCCATGCCGTCGAGCGCCCAGCCTGCTGCGCAGGCCCAGAACGTCCGCCGTTCCGGCGCGTTCATGTCGCGATAGAAGGCGAGAAGGCTGGTGTCCTCGATCTCGGCGCGTTCGATGCGCTGGTTCGGATCAACGGTGGTCATGTGCGTTTCCCGACAGTGTTTTCTTTCGTAGTTTCTTTGGTCTCGCGGTGGTAGCACGCGCGGCGGCGCACGCAAGCCGGTCGCCCGGCCTTCGCGCCATGCAAGGACAGAGTTACTGCCCCGCTGCCTCCGCACCCCGGCTACGCGGATCGGGCGCGCCGAGCGGACCGTTGGCGGTCACCGCGATTGAATTCGCCGATGTCTGCCCCATCGGCGCGACGATGAGATGATCCATCGCCTTCAACTCGAGCAGCACATTATCGGGAAAGCCGCTCTCGACCCGGACTTCGTCGGGCAGCCATTGGTGATGCAGCCGCGGTGCCGCCACGGCGGCCGCGACGTCCATCTTGTAATCGAGGACGTTGACGATCACCTGGAGCACGGTCGAGATGATGCGGCTGCCGCCCGGCGAGCCCGTCACCAGAACCGGCTTGCCGTCCTTCAGGACGATGGTCGGTGACATCGAGGACAGCGGCCGCTTGCCCGGCCCGGGCAAATTGGCCTCGAAGCCGACGAGGCCATAGGCATTGGACGCGCCGACCGCCGCGGTGAAATCGTCGAGCTCGTTGTTGAGCAGCACGCCGGTGCCCTCGGCGACGAGGCCGAGGCCGTAACTGAAGTTCAGCGTATAGGTGTTGCTGACCGCGTTACCGCTGCCGTCGACGACGGAAAAATGCGTGGTGTTGCTGCCCTCATGCGGTGAGGTCGCGGTGGAAACGAGCTGTTTCGACGGCGTGGCGCGATCGGCGGAGATGGTTGCCCGCAGCTTGGCGGCGTAGTCTTTGGCGGTGAGCGTCCCGATCGGCGCGTTGATGAAGGCGGGATCGCCGAGATAGCGCGCACGGTCCGCATAGGCGCGCTTCATGGCCTCGATCAGCAGATGCAGCGAGGCCGGCGATCCCTGCTTCAGATCGGCGAGCTGAAAACCTTCGAGGATATTGAGCGTCTCCACCAGCACCACGCCGCCCGACGACGGCAATGGCATCGACACGATGTCATAGCCGCGATAGGTGCCGCGCACTGGCGCGCGGATCACCGCCCGATAGGATTGCAAATCGGCCGGCGTCATGATGCCGCCCGCGTCAGCCACGGCCTTGGCGAGTTTCTCCGCGACCGGCCCCTCATAGAAGCCGCGCGGGCCCTGTGCGGCGACAGCCGACAGCGTCTCGGCGAGATCGCTCTGCACCAGCCGGTCGCCTTCACTAAGCGACGTGCCATCAGGCCGCGAGAAGATCCTGGCTGAGGAGGGCCAGCGCACCAGCCGCTTGTGCCAGCCCGGCAGCGTGTCGGCGATGTCGTCGCCGACAAGGAAGCCATCGCGGGCGAGCGCGATCGCGGGCTGGAGTAGTTGCGCTAGCGTGAACCGGCCCGAACCATATTTTTCCAGGGCCAGCGCAAGACCCGCGACAGTGCCGGGCACGCCGACGCCGAGCGCTGAATCCCGTGACTTCGCCGCATCTGGCTTGCCGTCGGCCCCGAGAAAGATCTGCGGTGTGGTCGCGGCCGGCGCGGTCTCGCGATAATCGATCGTGATGTCTTCGTTGCGCTCCGTGGAATGAATCACCATGAAGCCGCCGCCGCCGATATTGCCGGCGCGCGGATAGGTCACGGCCATCGCAAAGCCGGTCGCGACCGCGGCGTCGACGGCATTGCCGCCGCGCCGCAGGATGTCGGCACCGACCTGCGCAGAGATTTTCTCCTGCGCCACCACCATGCCGTGCTCGGCGGGAACGGCATGCACCGTGTCGAGCGCGGGCGGCACATAGGCCCGCCGCGCATCCTGCGCGGTCGCGGTCGGAAGTCCGAACGCCAGAGTGGCAAGGAAGGCGAAAAATGTCCGCCGCGTCGAAAAAGACGACATCATCAAACTTCCGCAATGGCCATGGGCAGTTCACATGCAGCGCTGCAATGCTATACGGTTTGCTTCGACAGAGGCAAAACTGTTCGTGATGAGGATTATCGAGTGACGACGATCGCCCCGGATGCGCGCATCGCCGGCGCGCAGCGGACCTATCCGCCGCGCAGCGCGGTCGTCAGCTGGATCTTCTTCGACTGGGCCGCGCAGCCTTATTTCACGCTGATCACGACCTTCGTGTTCGCGCCCTATTTCGCCACCGGCATTGCGCCGAATCCCGCCACCGGGCAATCGCTGTGGGGCTTTGCGATGGCTGCCGCCGGCCTCGCGATCGCGCTGATGTCGCCGGTGCTCGGGGCTATCGCCGATGCTTCGGGCCGCAGGAAGCCATGGATCGCCGGATTCGGCGCAGTGCTGGTGCTGGCATCCTGCACGCTGTGGATCGGCAAGCCCGGCGACCCCTCGATCATTCCGCCGCTGCTCATCGCGGTCGCGCTCGCCAGCGTCGGCGCGGAATTCGCCACGCTGTTCAACAATGCGATGATGCCGACATTGGTGCCCCCAGAGCGCATCGGGCGCCTTTCCGGCACCGGCTGGGCAACGGGCTATGTCGGCGGCATCGTCAGCCTGATCATCGTGCTTGGCCTGCTCGCCGCGAATCCCGAGACCGGCCGCACGCTGCTCGGCTTCACGCCTCTGTTCGGGCTCGATCCCGTCAGCCATCAGGGCGACCGCGCCGCCGGACCGTTGACCGGGCTGTGGTTCATCATTTTCGTGACGCCGATGTTCCTGTTCACGCCGGACTATCCGGCGAAGCGTCCGCTGCGCGCGGCACTGCACGAAGGCCTGTCGGAGCTGAAGCAATCGATCAAGGGTCTGCCGCAGCAGAAATCGCTTGCGGCGTTTCTGCTCGCCAACATGATCTACACCGACGGTCTGGTGTCGCTGTTTGCCTTCGGCGGCATCTATGCGGCGGGCACGTTCGGCTGGCACACGATCCAGATCGGCACCTTTGGCATCATGCTCGCGATCGCCGGCGCGTTCGGCGCGTGGTTTGGCGGCAAGCTGGACGATCGCTTCGGGCCGAAGCGCGTGATCGCCGGCAGCATGCTGATCCTGCTGCTGGCTCTAGCGGCGATCCTGCTGGTCGACAAGGATTCGATCTTCTTCATCAAGGTCGCGCCGCCCACGCCCGGCGGTGCATTGTTCGCCGCTGCGTCAGAGCGCGCTTATCTGGTGCTGGGCTGCCTGATCGGTGCAGCCGGCGGTCCGCTGCAAGCGGCCTCGCGCACGCTCCTGATCCGTCTCGCACCGAAAGACCGCATCGCACAGTATTTCGGTCTGTTCGCACTGACGGGGAAAGTGACATCCTTCGTCGGCCCGCTCCTGATCGGCGTGATCACCGCAGTGACGGCGAGCCAGAAGGCCGGCATGGCCGTGCTGGTGGTGTTCTTCGTCGCGGGGCTGGCGCTATTGATGCGGGTGCGGGAAAATTAGTGTCGTCCCGGCGAAGGCCGGGACCCATACCGCGTGATTTCTCGTTGCCGCGACGCGGCTAGTACCGCAGACCAAACTACTTCCTGGGCTATGGGTCCCGGCCTTCGCCGGGACGACCCGTTAAGAGTTTCGTACACGACAGATCTAGTGCCTGAAGTGCCGCGTGCCCGTGAACACCATGGCGATGCCGTGCTCGTCGGCAGCCTTGATGACCTCATCGTCGCGCATGGAGCCGCCGGGCTGCACCACGGCGGTGGCGCCGGCCTCGATGCAGGCGAGCATGCCGTCGGCGAACGGGAAGAACGCATCCGACGCCACGACCGAGCCCTTGGTGAGCGGTTCGGCGAGCTTCAGCTCGGCCGCCGCATCCTGGGCCTTGCGTGCCGCGATCCGCGCTGAATCGACCCGGCTCATCTGGCCGGCGCCGATGCCGACGGTGGCGAGATCCTTGGCGTAGATGATGGTGTTGGACTTGACGTGTTTTGCGACACGGAAAGCAAACTTCAGATCGCGCATCTCGGCATCAGTGGGCGCGCGCTTCGTGACAACCCTGAAGCTCATGTCGTCGACCACCGCATTGTCGCGGCTCTGCACCAGCAGGCCGCCGGCCACCGTTTTGGCGGTGAGGCCCGATGCGCGCGGATCGGGCAGGCTGCCGGCGAGCAGAAGTCGAAGGTTCTTGCGCGCGCCGATGATGGCGATCGCTTCCTCGCTTGCGTCGGGCGCGATGATCACCTCGGTGAAGATCTTCGTGATCTCGCGCGCGGTGTCGGCATCGAGTGCGCGGTTCATCGCGATGATGCCGCCGAACGCCGAGGTGGAATCGCAGGCCAGCGCCTTGCGGTAGGCGCTGACGAGGTCGGAGCCCTCTGCGACGCCGCAGGGGTTGGCATGCTTGACGATGACGCAGGCCGCGGTGCGCTTGGCGTCGAACTCGCCGATGCATTCATAGGCGGCATCGGTGTCGTTGATGTTGTTGTAGGAGAGCTCCTTGCCCTGGAGCTGCCGCGCGGTCGAGACGCCCGGCCGCTTGTCGGGCGTTGCATAGAACGCCGCGATCTGGTGCGGATTCTCGCCATAGCGCAGTGACTGGATCAGCTTGCCGCCGAAGGCGCGGAAGTCGGGCGCGTCGATCTCGAGCTGGCGATTGAACCAGTTCGAGATCGCGGCATCGTAAGCCGCGGTGCGCGCGTAGGCTTTGGCGGCAAGGCGCCGGCGCAGCTTCAGCGTGGTCGCGCCCTTGTTGGCCGCGAGCTCGTCGAGCACGGCCTGATAGTCCTGCGCCTCGACCACGACGGCGACGTCATCATGGTTCTTCGCGGCGGCGCGGATCATCGCGGGGCCGCCGATGTCGATGTTCTCGATGCAATCCTCGAAGCCCGCGCCTTTGTCGACGGTCGCCTCGAACGGATAGAGATTGACGACGAGGAGATCGATCGGCGCGATGCCATGCGCCGCCATCGCGTCCGCGTGATCCTTGTTGTCGCGGATCGCGAGCAGGCCGCCATGCACCTTCGGATGCAGCGTCTTGACGCGGCCATCCATCATTTCGGGGAAGCCGGTCAGCTCGGAGACGTCCTTCACCTTCAGGCCGGCCGCGGCGATCGCCTTTGCGGTACCGCCGGTCGAGATCAGTTCGACATCGTGCGCGGCAAGCGCCTTTGCGAAGTCGATCAGGCCGGTCTTGTCGGAAACGGAGAGAAGGGCGCGGGTGACGCGGCGGGGATGGTCAGTCATGAGCAAGATCCTCTGTCTGAAGGAGTGTCTATGCCCAGGCGCGCGGCTGCTCAGTCTCGCGCTTCCCGATGGTGCTCCATCCAAGGTCGCCAGTCGCGCGAGCGAGGGCTCGATAGCAGTTTTCGGTCGCTTTCACAACGATCAGATGGCGCCGAATCGCATGCGTTTACAGCGGAAGTTCCGGCTCCCGCCGCGCATTTCTGCGGGCATTCGTGACCGCCGGCGAGGCGGTGGAGCGGACAAAACTCCAGCGGATCGAGGGCGCCTGCCGCGCATCCTGGCGGATCACGATCTGCGCGGTGCGGCGCGGGCCGTCATTGCCGGCCAGGGACACGCTGTCCTCCAGCTCCACCTTGTCGTCGAGCGCCTCGAAGGTCCAGACGTCGCGGTTCGGCAGCACCAGCATGACGCCGCGGGCATCGGACAGCCGGCTCGCCTTCACCGCCGGGTGCAGATGGAAGCGCAGCGCGAAATCGGCATCCGCACCCTTGAAGCGTCCGCCTTGCGGCGGCGACAACGTGTCCTCGCCGTCGATGCGCGCGCCGTCATTTGCGATCATCAGCACGCGGCGATGGATCGCGCCGAATTTTGTAAGATAACCGTCATGCGATGTCGTGAGCAGCGTGCCGTTCTGCACGATCTCGCGATAGCTCTCGACCTCGACGGGGCCACTGGTGATCGGAGCGCCGTGCAAGAGCCGCTTCATCGCCGACATCTCCACGAACTGGCATGACGAGGTGTCGTGATAGGTCAGCGTCGAATGCGCCGCCGTGCCGCGTGCGAACGGCCGCCAATTGTCGCGGCCCGTGGTCGGCATGCCGCAATTGGTGACGATGCGGCTGATGCCGGAGGACAGTTCGAATGACAGGCAGCCGGCATGGGCGTCGTGGCTGACGCTGGCTGCCGGCGGCGGGCCGGTGTCGATGATCAAAGTGGTCTGGCCGGCATCGAGGCGCTGGAAACCGGTATGCGGCATGTTCGACATGGGCGCGCCGTGGGTGTCGTCATAGGCAAGCAGCGTCGCGAGCAGATCCGAGGGCGTCGCGCTCATGCCGTTGAACAGCGCGAAATTGCCGTCGCCGTGGCGGAAGAAGCGCAGCATCGGCATCATGCGGTCGATCGCGTTGAGCAGCGCGGGCGGCGGCGCGATGTTGCGCGCGGCAAAGGTCTGGCGCAGCGGCAACAGGTCGATCAACAGCTCGATCAGCGCGCCCGGGTTGCGCGAGACATGCCCGCCGTCGGGCAGGATCTGCCGCTGCAATTCATCCGAGAGCTTTTTCGAGGCGCTGCGGATGTGACTTGCCTGGTTGGCGAGGCACAGCGCCGCATAGCACAGCGCGATCAGCACCTGGAGCTTCGGCACTCCGTCGGGAATGTTGACCATGGTGTAGCGCAGCAAGCGGATTTCGCGCGCCAGCGCGCGCAGATAGCGGCGGTAGAATTTGTTGTCAGTATCGTTGAGCACCAGCGGTGCCTGCGACAGCAGGGAGATCACGCGCCGCGCCAGCACGTCGGCGCGTCGCGCTACGGGGCGGCGCTTGCTGGCAGGATTGGCGATCCAGTCCTCGATCAGCGAGCGCGCATTCGCGCGCGTCAGCGCGGTGTCGGCGGCGCGCAAATGGCGCAGCCAGCCGAAGCCGAGCAGCGCAACCTCCCAATCCTCCGACGGAGGCTCGAGATCGAAGATCGAACGGCCGTGGCAATTGACGATCTTGCCGGCGAAGACGAAGCGGCCGGCATAGATTTCGGCGGCGCGGGTCGCATCCGCGGTGCGCAGATCATGCGGCGCGATGATCAGCCGGTCGGCGCGGCCGGGCCAGACCCGCGACAGGGCGACGGAACCGCCGCTCGCGCGCGCGAGCATGTTCCGCGCGAAGCGGTTCATCACCAGCGTCGAGATACGTCTGCGTTGAGCGACCGACACGCCTTGCCTTGATGGGGGAGAGGATTCCGACGAATCCTTATTAATCCCAAAATCGGACGGCCGACACCACCTTGAACGACGCGAATCAGCGCCGTGGTTGCAAAATCCAGTGCAAAATCAGGATTTAACGAGCCGGGCCGCGAAAAATCCGTCGAGCCCGCCGAGCTTGGGATCGGCGTTCGGCAGATGGCTGGGCAGAGTGCGCAAATCGCCCTCGGCGGTGACGATCTCGCTGAGCCCCGACACCTCGGACGCATCGATCGGGACCCGGCGAAGCCCAGGCTCTGTGGCCAGCAGCGCGGCGACCGCATGCTCGCCCTCTTCGGGTTCCAGCGAGCAGGTACAGTAGACCAGCGTCCCGCCGGGCTTGAGCAGGGAGACCGATTTTTGCAGCAGCCGCCGCTGGAGCACGGTCATTGCGGCGATGTCGGATTCCTGCCGGAGCCAAGAGACATCGGGGTGGCGGCGAATCGTCCCGGTCGAGGTGCAGGGCGCATCGATCAGGATGCCGTCGAAGCCATCGGCCGGACCCGCCCATTCCGCAGCGTCGGCGACGACAGTCTCGGCCTGGAGCGACAACCGCGTCAGATTCTCGCGCAGCCGCGCCACCCGGGCGGGTGAGCGGTCGATCGCCGTGACGTGCGCGCCGGCCTGCGCCAGTTGCGCGGTCTTGCCGCCGGGAGCGGCGCAGAGATCGGCGATGGATTTGCCCTTGATGTCGCCGAACAGCCGGGCTGGCAGCGCGGCGGCGGCGTCCTGCACCCACCATTGTCCTTCGGCGAAGCCGGGAAGCATGGTCACCGCGCCGTGCAGCACCGTGCGCACCGATCCGGTCGGCAGCACTTCGCCATGAAGCCGGCTCGCCCATTGCGCGGCGTCCGACTTCACGGTCAGATCCAGCGAAGGATCGTGGCTGAGCGCGAGCGCCATGTCCCTTGCGACTGCTTCGCCGTAATGCGCGCTCCAGCGTGCGACCATCCAGGGCGGCAGATCCAGTGACTGCGCCGCAACCTCGTCCACCAGCGCCTTGCCCTCGCGGGCGCAGCGGCGCAGCACGGCGTTGACGAGGCCGGCATAGCGCGCGGCGCGCCGGTCGGATTGCACGAGGCGAACGGAGAGATCGACGGCTGCGTGATCGGGCACGTCCATCCAGAGGATCTGGGCGGCGCCGATCAACAGCGCACTCTGCGCGCGCGGCGCATCGGAGGGAATGCCCTTGTCGAGCAAGCGGGACAGCACATGGCCGAGTGTGCCGAGCCGGCGCAGCACGGTAGCGACAAGGCGGCGCATCAGCGCGCGGTCGCGGTCGGGGAGCGTCTTCAGTCCGGGATGGGCGCCACTGCCGTCGAGCTGCTCGTCAAGCGTGCGGTGCTTTTGCAGCACGCCGTCGACGATGTCGGCGGCAATCCGCCGCGCCGCGAGACCGGGCACTTCGGATGGAGGAGCGAAACGTTGAGAAGGCATGCGGCTTAAGGTTCTTAGCGAGCGGCAGTTCCGCCGATACGGGCGCATGCCTTGAGAAGGCGATCTCTGGCACGCGAATATGCCAAATGTAAGAATCGCTTCCGGGTTTTTTAGCCCTTTCGGAGCCATTTCAGGAATGCGTTATTGGGCGTCGCGCCGCGGGCCGTCCCGCGCTAGAAAGCCGACGATGAGTGACCAGCCTTCCGTTCCCGACCGCAAGCCGCTCACGCCGGCCGCCCAGCGTGCGCTGGCCGAGGCCGAAGCGCGCCGGCAGGCTGCGGCAGTCCGAGCCAAAAATGACGGCCAGGCGGCGCCAAAGGAGTTGCAGGGCCCAAAAGGACCCGAGCCGACCCGCTATGGCGATTGGGAGCGCAAGGGCATCGCTTCCGACTTCTGAAGCTTGTCTTTTGAGGCTCGCTTGCCGGACTGCCCGACTCAGCCCTAGCGTGCGCGGATGTCGCGTTTCAATCCAAGCCATCGTTATCGGCGTTCGTACAGCGGCTCACCGTTTGGCTGCCGCTTCTCAGGCCTGTTGCCGTGGATGTTCGTGGTCGGAATCGTGGTGGCCGTGGTGTTCACGTTCCGGCACGGGATGAATTGGCCCTTCCCTCGTGCGACTGACGGTCAATCGCGAGACGCCGAAATCATCTTACAGCAGGCAAGTCCTGACCTCCGTGAGCCGGTCGACGTCATCCGCACCATCGACGGCGACACCTTCCTTGCGCGCGTGCATCAACGCGATGGCCGCGACCTCGTCGCGCGCGTTCGCCTGCGCGGCATCGATGCACCCGAGATGAAAGCCTCCTGCCAGGAGGAACTGGACAAGGCCGAAGCCGCGGCCCGCGCATTGCGCGACCTGCTCGGCCAAGGTGGCGTGACGATCACCAATCTCGGATCTGACAAATACGGACGCGTTCTCGCCGACGTCGCGACCAAACGCACGGCCAATGTCTCGGCGGCGTTGCTCGCCGGCGGTTACGCGCGAAGCTACAATGGCGGCCATCGCGACGGCTGGTGCGCGCGGAGCTGGCGCTTCTGGTAACAAAAAAGCCGCGTCGAAGGACGCGGCTCTTGCCGTCTCGCCCTGATGCCGGCGATCAGCGCGTCACGACCACCGTCGTGCCGACCGAGACGCGGCTATAGAGATCCGTGATGTCGTCGTTGAGCATGCGGATGCAGCCATAGGAGACGAAGCCGCCGATCGAGCCCGGCACGTTGGTCCCGTGGATGGCATATTCACCACCAGACAGCGTCATCGCGGCGACGCCCATCGGATTGCGCGGCGAGCCGCCCGGGATAACGTCCGGGATGCTCGGCTTGTCGCGCTTCACTTCGGCAGGCGGCGACCAGGCCGGATTGCGGTACTTGCCGTCGATGCGGGTGGTGCCGGCCCACTGCTTGCCGGACTTGCCGACGCCGACCGGGTAGCGCACGGCGTGGCCGTTATCGAGGACGAGATAGAGCCGACGCTCGTTGGTTTTGACCACGATGGTGCCCGGCGAATAGTCGGCCAGGTGCGTCCCCACCATTTCCGGCCGCGCCTGCGCCGCCGTCGACATCAAGACCCCAGCCCCGACGGTGGCGGCCAGCGCCACAGCAATCCTCATCGACATCGATTTTCCCCTTGCCCCGAACGGACCGTCCAAAATTACGCAAACCGGCAATCGCTGGCTCGCCAAGTCCTTGTTACAAGTCCTTGTCAGGGCACATTCTTAACCGCGCCTGTTAACCGGATGGTTTCCACACACGGCCGCCAAGGGCCAGCCAGCAGGGGGAACAAAGGAAATGTTCGAAACAAAGTAAATGACCTGAAAACAACACTCAGCGGGAAAGATGCCCGGGCGCCGGGGCGCGGCCTGACAAGTGCGTGAGGGTATGAACGGCCGTTGTTCGGGGAGGCGCGAACGCGGGGATGGGTCTCGTGTCCCCAGCGCAGCGCGAAGCGGTGCGACGCAGGGCCGGGACCGAGACAGCTACAGAGCCTGCCGTTGCATGGGCCCCGGCTCAGCAGCGCACCGCTAAAGAGCGCTGCGCTGCGTCCGGGGCACGAGACTGCCCTACGCGGACTTCTTGTTCTGCCGGTTCTTGACGAGGTCGTCGACCACGCCGGGATCGGCCAGGGTCGAGGTGTCGCCCAGGCTGCCCGGCTCGTCCTCGGCGATCTTGCGCAGGATGCGGCGCATGATCTTGCCGGAGCGGGTCTTTGGCAGACCCGGTGCGAACTGAATCTGGTCGGGCGAAGCGATCGGGCCGATCTCCTTGCGCACCCAGGTGACGAGCTCCTTGCGCAGATCCTCGGTTGGCTCGATGCCGGCCATCAGGGTCACATAGGCGTAGATGCCCTGGCCCTTGATGTCGTGCGGGAAGCCGACCACGGCGGCCTCCGATACCTTCTCATGCGCCACCAGCGCGCTTTCGACTTCGGCGGTACCCATGCGGTGGCCGGAGACGTTGATGACGTCGTCGACGCGGCCGGTGATCCAGTAATAACCATCAGCATCGCGCCGGCAGCCGTCGCCGGTGAAGTACTTGCCCTTGTAGGTCGAGAAATAAGTCTGCTCGAAGCGGGCGTGATCGCCATAGACCGTGCGCATCTGGCCCGGCCATGATCGCGTCAGGCACAGATTGCCTGATGTCTCGCCGTCCAGCACGTTGCCGTCGGCGTCGACGATCTCAGGCACCACGCCGAAGAACGGCTGCGTCGCCGAGCCCGGCTTGAGCTTCGTGGCGCCGGGCAGCGGCGTGATCAAAATGCCGCCGGTCTCGGTCTGCCACCAGGTGTCGACGATCGGGCAGCGGTCGTCGCCGACGACGCGGTGATACCACTCCCAGGCTTCCGGATTGATCGGCTCGCCGACCGAGCCGAGCAGGCGCAGGCTGGCGCGCGAGGTCTTCTTCACGGGTGCGTCGCCGCTCTGCATCAGCGCGCGGATTGCCGTCGGCGCGGTGTAGAAGATGTTGACCTTGTGCTTGTCGATGATGTTCCAGAATCGCGAATTATCCGGGTAATTCGGCACGCCTTCGAACATCAGCGTGGTCGCGCCGTTGGCGAGCGGTCCGTAGAGAATGTAGCTGTGGCCGGTGACCCAGCCGACGTCGGCGGTGCACCAGTAGATGTCGCCGTCGTGATAATCGAAGACGTATTGATGCGTCATCGCGGCGAACACGAGATAGCCGGCGGAGGTGTGCAGCACGCCCTTGGGTTGGCCGGTCGAGCCCGAGGTGTAGAGGATGAACAGCGGATCCTCGGCGTGCATGTGCTCGACCGGGCACTCGGTCGTCACCATCTTGGCGGCGTCGTGGTACCAGAGGTCGCGCGAGGGATTCATGTCGACCGCGCCGCCGGTGCGCTTGACCACGACAACCCAGTCGACGCCGTCTGCCTTGGCGAGTGCCGCGTCGACATTGGCCTTCAGCGGCACCTTCTTGCCGCCGCGCAGGCCCTCATCCGCAGTGATGATCACCTTGGACTGGCAATCGTTGATGCGCTGGGCAAGGCTGTCGGGCGAGAAGCCGGCGAACACCACGGAGTGAATTGCGCCGATCCGCGCGCAGGCCAGCATCGCGTAGGCTGCCTCCGGAATCATCGGCAGGTAGATGGTGACGCGGTCGCCCTTCTTGACGTTCCGGGTGCGCAGGATGTTGGCCATCCGGCAGACCTCGTCGTGCAGCTCCTTGTAAGTGATGTGCCGGGATTGCGAGGGATCGTCGCCTTCCCAGATGATCGCGGTCTGGTTGGCCCGGCTGTGGAGATGCCGGTCGATGCAATTATGGGCGACGTTGAGGATGCCGTCCTCGAACCATTTGATGGAGATGTTGCCCGGCGCGAAGGAGACGTTCTCGATCTTCGTCGGAGCGTGCATCCAGTCGATGCGCTTGGCCTGCTCGGCCCAGAAGGCGTTCGGGTCCGAGATCGAGCGGGCGTACATGTCCTTGTACTTGGCCTGGTCGACCCAGGCGCGCTTCGCCCATTCCGCGGGGACGTCGTAGATCTTCTCGGACATGCTTCCCTCCACATACGGCACGCCGAGCACAGACCACTGGCGAGCCGACTTGATCCTTGAACCGATTATGCGTCGGGCTAACCGGACCCGACAAGGTGCACAAGCTGGACCTTCGGCGAGCAGCCTGCCATGCGGAGGATCAAGCCGCTTCGAGCGACTGTCGCAGTTTTGAAACAGGGGCCACGGGCGGCTTTCGGGTCTTTGCCCCAGATCCTCTGAATGGGCCCGCGCAGAGCGCCATGCACCCAGCAGAGGTATTTAGAAACCGCCTCTCACTGATTCGGGACTCGCAATGCGGTTCGGAACACCCTAAGTGGCTAACCCGGGTCCAACGAGACCCCTTGGAACAAAAATCAGAACAGCGGCATTGACCGATAACAGACAGGGCTAAGGCATAAGACTATGATGGATCAGCAGAATCTCGGGACTTTGCGGCCCGCTTCAGCCGATCCTGCAGCCGTTGCGCTGGCCAAAGCCCTCGGACAATGGCCGGAACCGGGCGGTTCCGGCCGCCCCAGCCCGAAAAAAGCGTTCGACTCGGCGCCTGCGGCGACGGTCGAGGCCCTCGCCAAGGAACTGGGCCTGCGGCTCGGCGACCAGAACGAGCTGACCATTCGCCGCATCAGGCGCGGCAAGGGCTATTCCTTCGTGCGGCCCAACGGCGTCCACATCCGCGACGCCCGCACCATTCGGCGGTTGCATTCGATGGCGGTGCCGCCAGCCTATCGCGAGGTGCGCTACTCGGCCGATCCGAGCACGCATCTCCAGGCGGTGGGACGCGATGCCGCGGGCCGGCTGCAATATCGCTATCACGCCGATTGGGAGAAGGTCCGCGAGCAACGCAAGGCGCATCGCCTGGAGAAGCTCGTCGGCGCGCTGCCCAAGATCCGGCGCAAGGTCTCGGCGTTCCTGTCGGGCGACGAGCCGACCCGCGAATTCGCGCTCTCTGCCGTCATCGAACTGATTGCGCGCACTGCGATCCGCCCCGGCAACGAATCCTATGCCCGTCTCAACGGCACCCGCGGCGCCACCACGCTGTTGAAGTCCAACGTCTCGCTGGAAGACGACAGCTTCGTGCTGACCTTCAAGGCAAAGGGCGGCAAGGCCGTGCGCAAGGAGTGCGACGCGGCCAAGCTCGTGCGCGCCATCGGGATTTTGCAGGGCGTTCCCGGCAAGCGCATGTTCCAGTATCGCGATCCCTACGGCATCGTGCGCGCGGTCAGCACCACGCAGGTGAACGCGTTTCTGCGCGAGATCGCCGGCATCAAGATCTCGCTGAAGGATTTCCGCACGCTGATGGCCTCTGCCGTCGTCGTGGAATCGCTGTCGCGGATCACGCCCGCGACCAGCCAACGCGGCCGCAAGAAGCAGGTGCTGGAAGCGATCCGCGGCGCGGCCGATCAGCTCTCCAACACGCCGGCGATCTGCCGCAAGAGCTACGTTCACGATACCATCGTCACCGCGTTCGAGGACGGCATCCTGGAACGCTTCGCCGCGACCATGAAGGGCCAGCGCTCGCAGGCCAGGCGCGAGCAACTTTTGCAGCAGGTGGTGGCGACCGCGGCGGTCTGACCCGCTCCCGTCGTTACGCCTTGTTGGAAACGCCGTTGTCGGGACCGGGATGGCCGCCTGCGGCTGCCGCCGTGAGCCGTCCCAGATAGTGCGCCCATCCCGTTGCGTGTGCGGCAGCCTGTTCCTCGGTCGGCAGCCCGCTATGGGTCATGCGCAGCAATGTGCCGCCGTCGCGTTCGATCAGGTCGATCTCGATCAGGCTCGAGCCGGGCGGCACTTCCTGGCCACCCTCCCATCCAAACGTGTAGGCGAGCCGATGCACCGGCACGACTTCGCGGAACGCGCCGCGGGCGACGCCGCCGCGCGGGCCGATGCCTTTGAGCAGATAGAGCCCGCCGGGATGCGGCTCCGTGGTGGCATCGGAACCCATCCAGCTCAAAATCTTCTCGGGGTCGGTCAGGTAAGCGAAAACGGTGGCGCGTGGGGCGGCGATCTGGGTCTCGCGTCGCACTATGAACGGTTCGGTCATTGGCGATCATCCCTGGGCTGACTGCGGGACATGGCGGCGCGCGAGCGGCCCGTCAAGGATTGCCCGTGACAAAGACGGCCTGGCTTCGTCATGATCGGGCCATGCACCTCTCGCCGACGCTCGCCTGGCTTGTCGATGCCGCCGCCGATAGCACCGGGGCTGACCGCCTGCTCGCGGACCTCGGCGCACATCTGGTCGCCGACGGCGTGCCGCTTGCGGCAGGCAGCCTGACGCTGGAGGTACCGCATCCGCTGATCGCGAAGCGGACCTGGTTGTGGCGCGCGGAGAACGGCCGGGTGATCGAAGCGCTCGGCTTCGCACCAGGCGGCCTCGCGCCCGACCCGCCCAACGACGCCGGCCGCCGCTGGTTGCGCGACATCGCGGACGGCGAGGTGCACGAGGACGTGGTCGGACGGGCCGACGGGCCGTTGCTCGGCTGGATCGGGCCGCGTCCGTTCACCACGGACGAGACCGAGCATTTGCGCCAGGCCGCGCGCTTTGCCGCGACACCTCTTGCGGTGCTTGCCGCGCGTGCAACCTTGCGCGCGACGCTGGATGCTTATCTCGGCAAGCGTAGCGCGGAGCGGGTGCTGGCGGCACCCCTGCGGCGCGATCTCGGCGAGACCATACAGGCCGCGCTGCTCTATGCCGATCTGCGCAGTTTCACGCTGCTTTCGGAAACCACAGCGCCTGCCGAAGTCATCGCGGCGCTCGATGCCTGGTTCGATCGCATCGCCGGCGCGGTTCACGCCTTCGGCGGCGAGGTGCTGAAATTCATCGGCGACGGTGTGCTCGCGATCTTTCCGGTGGTCGGGGCGTCACCGCGTCACGCGTGCGAGGCGGCTCTGCGTGCCGCGAGCGCAGCCGAAGCCGGGATGGCGTATCTCAACGCGGAGCGCCGTGCCCAAGCTCTGCCGTCGCTCGCATTCGGCGCGGCGCTGCATCTCGGCGAAATGCTGTGGGGCAATATCGGCGCCGCCAACCGGCTCGATTTCACGGCGATCGGTCCCGCCGTCAATCTCGCCAGCCGGCTCGAAGGGTTGTGCAAGCCGCTCGAAAAGACCGTGCTGGTGTCGGGCGCGCTCGCCGCCGAGACGGACATGCCTCTGATCGCGCTCGGATCGCATTCGCTGCGCGGCATTGCCGCGCCATGCGAGGTTTTTGCGTTGCCGGAGAAACAAGCTCCGATATCGTAGCCCGGATGGAGCGGAGCGCAATCCGGGTCTTGTGCCACATGAAGACTTCCCGGATTACGCTGCGCTCCATCCGGGCTACGGCAGCAACTACATCCCGCCCATCTTGCAGACGAGCTTCCATTCCTCGGCCGTCACCGGCTGCACCGAGAGCCGCGAATATTTCACCAGCGCCATGTCGGCGAGTTTCTTCTCGGCCTTGATCGCGGCCATCGTCACCGGACTCTTCAACGGCTTGTCGGCCTTGATGTCGACGCAGACGAATTTTTCCGTCTTGTCGGTCGGATCGGGATAGGCTTCCTTGATAACTTCCGCGATGCCGACGATCTCCTTGCCCTCGTTGGAATGATAGAAGAACGCCTTGTCGCCCTTCTTCATGGCGACGAGGTTCTGGCGCGCGGTGTAATTGCGCACGCCGGTCCAGGCTTCGCCCTTGGCGCCCTTCGCCATCTGCTGGTCCCAGGACCACACCGATGGTTCGGATTTCACCAGCCAGTATGCCATCTTCATTCCTCTGCCTTGAAAGGTCGCGCCATCAGCCCCGAGATCGCGGCATCGATCGTGCTTCTGCCGGTCAGGATCGATGCGACGGCTTCCGATACTGGCATTTCGATGTTTTGCGAAGCCGCGAGCTCGATCAGTACCGGCGCGGTGAATTCGCCTTCGGCAAGCTTGCCGGTGGGCGGCTGCTCGCTGCGGCCAAGCGCCAGGCCGAGCGCAAAATTGCGCGATTGTGGGCTCGAGCAGGTCAGGATCAGATCGCCGAGGCCAGACAGGCCCGTGAGTGTTTCGCTGCGTGCACCGAGCGCGCGGCCGAGGCGTGTCAGCTCGGCAAAGGCGCGGGTGGTGAGTGCGGCCTGGGCGGAAGCGCCGAGCTTGCGCCCGACCGCGATGCCGACCGCGATCGCCAGCACGTTCTTGGCGGCGCCGCCGATCTCGACGCCGCGGACATCGGTGGAGTGATAGGGCCGGAAGGTCGTCGAGCCCAGCGCCTGCACCAGGCTGTTGGCCAGCGCTTCCTCCCTCGCCGCCAGCGTGACCGCGGTCGGCAGGCCACGCGCGACATCATCGGCAAAGCTCGGGCCCGACAGGATCGCCGGCTGCGCGTGAGGCGCGGCCTCGGCGATCACGTCGGTCATGAATTTATGGGTGCCGTGCTCGATGCCTTTGGCGCAGGCAATGATCGGCACCGGCTTTTCCAGGTGGGAGGCGAGCATGTTGACAGCACCGCGCAGATGCTGCGCGGGCACTGCGATCAGCAGCATGTCCGCCTGCGCGGCGAGGGCCAGGTCGCTCGTCACGACGATCTCCGGCGCAAGCCGCACGCCCGCCAGCCGCGGATTGTCGCGGGTCGATGCGATCCGCGTCGCGTGCTCGGGATTGCGCGCCCACAGCGTCACGTTCCGTCCGGCCCGCGCCGCCACCATCGCCAGCGCCGTCCCCCAGGCGCCCGCGCCGATCACCGCGACAGATCGGAACGCTGTCATTGCTAGAATTCCGCGCGTGTCTTGCCGTATCCGGCCGGTGCCGTCGCGTTCGCATCGAGCAGCCAGCGCGCGCGGGGCTGTGCTTCCATCGTGTCGGTCATGCCGAGTGCGAGACGTTCGGCGCCGGCCCAGGCGATCATCGCGCCGTTGTCGGTGCAGAGCGCCGGCGGCGGCATGATCAATTGTGTTCCGGCTTTGCTCGCAACCTCATGCAAGGCGCCGCGGATCGCCTGATTGGCGGCAACGCCGCCGGCCGCCACCAGCGCACGTGGCGCACCGAACTGCTCGCGGAAGAGTTTGAGGCCGACGCTCAACCGGTCGGCGGTGGAATCGAGCACGGCAGCCTGGAAGCTTGCGCAGAGATCGCTGACGTCCTGCGGCGTGATCTCGGCCAACCGGCTGGCTTCGTTGCGCACCGCCGTCTTCAATCCCGAGAGCGAGAAGTTGGCGTCGGGGCGTCCCTGCAGCGGCCGCGGAAACGCAAATCGCGCGGGATCGCCGTTGGTTGCCGCGCGCTCGACCTGCGGCCCGCCCGGATAGGGCAGGCCCAGCATCTTCGCGACCTTGTCAAAGGCCTCGCCGATCGCATCGTCGACGGTGGTGCCGAGCCGCACGTACTGGCCGACGCCGGTGACGGCGACGATCTGGGTATGGCCGCCCGAGGCGAGAAACAGGCAATAGGGAAATTCGAGTGCGTCGGTCAGGCGCGGCGTCAACGCATGCGCTTCCAGATGGTTCACCGCGACCAGCGGCGTGTCATGCACCATCGCGATCGCCTTCGCGGTGGTGAGCCCGACGATGACGCCACCGATCAGCCCGGGCCCCGCCGCGGCCGCGACACCGTCGAGCTGGGCGAAGTCTATGCCGGCCTCAGTCATGGCGCGGTCGATGATGCCGTCGAGCAGGTCGACATGGGCGCGGGCCGCGATCTCCGGTACCACGCCGCCGAAACGGGCATGCTCCTCGACCTGCGACCACACGATATTGGACAGGATCTTGCCGCTGCCGTCAGGCGCACGCTCGATCACCGCCGCGGCGGTCTCGTCGCAGGTGGTTTCGATGCCCAGTACCAGCATTGGCGAATTGTTATCCAATTTGCGCCCTTCTCACCCCCCTTGCGCTCATCCGCAAAGCAGAGTTCTGGTACGTCCGGTAGCATTCCGGGGTCGGCCAACGCAATCGTCACGCGCGGCCGTCCCTCGCGAAAGCGCCACCGCCACGTGGTTCGGGAACACAAGCGATGTCCATTCTTGTCACACGGCCGCATCCCGACAATGAGGCGACATCGGAAAACCTGCGTGCACGGGGGCATGGGGTGCTGCTCGCGCCGGTGCTCAAGTTCGAGCCGGTCGCCTTCCATGACGAGAGTGAAACGAGCTACAGCGCCGTCATTGTCACGTCGGCCAATGCGATCCGTGCCGTCGCGCCGCAATTGCAGGAACTTGGTCTCCTGGAGCTGCCGCTGTTTGCCGTCGGCGAGCACACGGCCGCCGCCGCGCGCGATGCCGGCTTTGCCGAGGTGGTCGTCGCCGGAGGCGATGCCGCCGCCTTGCGCGACAAGGTGATGCAGAGCGCGCGCGACAAGCGGCTCAGCAAAAAGAGCACGCTGCTCTATCTCGCGGGCGCGGATCTGTCGCGCGACCTCGGCAGTGAGCTGGGCGCCGAAGGCTTTAACGTCGTCACGCAGACGACCTATCGCATGGCCCCGGTCAAGCTGTTGCCGCGCGATGTCTGTGAGGGCTTTGCCGCCCATGGAATCGAGGCGGTGCTGCATTACTCCCGGCGCAGCGCGCGGGCTTTCCTGGAGGCCGCGCGGGACGAAGGTGTCGAAATCTCGGCTCTGGCGATCCCGCAATGCTGCCTGTCCGAGACGGTCGCAGGCGTGCTGCGCGAGGCTGGTGCCTCGCAGGTTCTGGTGGCCGCGACCCCAGACGAAAATGCCTTAATTGACACCTTGGAGCGTGCTTTGCGCACCCGTTTGGCGTAAGAGGTCGGGCCGAATCCGACGCAATCGGGTCCGTTTAGGGCATGTAAGTGTGAGGAACCGTCACGATGGCCGACGACAAGCCTGAAGACGCAGGATTGGCTCCCGAGTCCGGCCGTGCCAAGCGCACTCCGCCCACCATTGACCTCGAGGCGACCGAAGTCTCGACCCAGCCGCAGGAGGTGGTGGGCGAGCCTGTGGCCGCGACCGAACAGGCCGCGGATGAGCAAGCCAAATTTGAAGAGGCCAAATCTGAAGAGGCAAAGTCTGAAGAGGGCAAGTCCGAACAGGCCAATGCCGCGCCGCAGCCCGAACCTGCCGAGGAAGAGTCATCCGTTGCGTCCGCGTCCGTATCGCCGTCGATTTCACCCTGGGTTATTGCTCCGTTCTCCGGCGCTGTCGCAGCCGCCATTGTGATCGCGGTCGGCTGGATGCTGGGCTGGCCTGCGGTGCAGGCGCCGGCTGCTCCGCAAGTGACGGGCGCAACGGTCGAGGCGCTGAGCGGTCGCGTGGCCGCGGTCGAAGCCAAGGCGGGCAAGCCTGCCGCCGATCCGGCCATAATTGCGCGGATCGATGCGCTGGAGAAATCCGCAACGAGCCTGCGCAGCGACATCGCCACTCTGCGCGCGCAGTCCGACAAGACTGCCAGCGCCCTGAACGACGCGAAACCGGCGCCGTCTGCTGCCGCGCCAGATATTGCCGCTCTCAACGGCCGCCTCGCGCAGCTCGAGCGTGCCAGCAAAACCGAACGTGCAGAACTCGCACAGCAAAGCGAGAAGATCGCCGAGGCTAAGGCGATGGACGACAAGCCGCTGCGCCATGTGGTGGCGGCGGCCTTGCTCGACGTCGCCGTTCGCCACGGCGACGCTTACGAATCGCAGCTCGCCGCGGCGCGGTCGCTGGCAGCAAAGCCGGATATGCTTAAGCCGCTCGACACCTTTGCGTCGTCAGGCATTCCGACACCGGTCGCGCTCAGTCGCGAACTCCTCAACATCGTGCCGAAATTGTCGCCGCCGGCGGAAGCCCCGGCCAGCGGCACGGGAATCGTCGAGCGCCTTCAGGCGGGGGCGTCAAAACTCGTCCGCATCGAGCGTACCGATGGGGTAGGGACTGATCGCGGCGCCATCGTCGCGCGGGTGACGGCGGCTGCGTTGCGCAACGATTTCGTCGAGGCACGGCGCGAGTTGAAGACGCTGCCCGAGGCCGATCGCGCACCGGCACAGGCCTGGCTCGACAAGGCCGATGCCCGTGACGCCGCGCTCGCAGCCTCACGCAAATTCGCCGACGCCGCCATGGCGGATCTCGTCAAGCCTGGTCAATAAAGGTTCGCGCAACAATCTGCGCGTATAGGGATCGTCATGCTTCGCATCGTCCTCTTCCTCGTCCTGATCGCGCTGGCGGCGGCCGGCGCAGCCTGGGTTGCCGATCAGCCCGGCGACCTCGTCCTGACCGCGGGCAGTTTCCGCGCCACAACGACGCTTCCCCGATTCGTGTTCTTGCTTGGCCTCTTTGCCGCGGCAGTCGTGCTGGTCTGGAGCCTGCTGACGATGGTCTGGCGCGCTCCTGGGCGTCTGCGCCGCCGTCGTCACGAAAAGCGTCATGCGCGGGGCCGCCACGCCATTACCCACGGGCTGCTTGCGATCGGCCATGGCGACACCGCGCTTGCCCGTCGTCACGCCGATACCGCGCGGCGGCTGGCCGCAAACGATCCGCTTGCGCTACTCTTGCATGCGCAGTCGGCGCAGCTCGAGGGCAATCGCGACGAGGCCCAGCGCGTCTTCCGTGCCATGGCCGAGCGCGAGGACACGCGCCTGCTCGGCCTGCGTGGCCTGTTCATCGAGGCGCAGCGCGCCGACGATGCGGTCGGCGCCGTGATGATCGCCGAGGAAGCGATCAAGCTGTCGCCGTCCTCGACCTGGGCCTCGCATGCGGTGCTCGGCTTCCGCTGCGCGCGCGGTGACTGGAGTGGCGCGCTCGCGATCCTCGATTCGAATCTGTCCGCGGGCCTGATCGACAAGCAGGCCTATCGCCGCCAGCGCGGCGTGCTGCTCGCCGCCCGCGCGCTGGAATTGGAAACGATGGACCGCGACGTCGCGCGCGAGAGCGTGATGCAGGCGGTCAAGCTCGCGCCGACCCTGGTCCCGGCCGCGGTGCTCGCCGCAAAATTCGAGAGCGAGGCGCATCAGGTACGCCGCGCCATGAAGCTGGTGGAAACCGCTTGGCTCGCCAATCCGCATCCTGATCTCGCGGATGCCTATGCGCATGTGAAGCTCGGCGATTCCGCGCGGCAGCGTTTGCAGCGGGTCGAGACGCTTGCGGCCAAGATTCCTGCCGACAAGACTGGTTATGTCGAGGGCCAGCTGGCGATCGCGCGCGCCGCGATCGATGCGTCTGAGTTCGCCCGTGCGCGCGCGGTGCTGGCGCCTTACGTCAACGATCCGACCCAGCGCGTGGCGCTGCTGATGGCCGAGATCGAGCGCACAGAGCACGGTGACGGCGGCCGGGCCCGCGCCTGGACCTTGCGCGCGGTGCGCGCCCGCCATGATCCAGCCTGGACCGCGGACGGTTATGTCAGCGACCGCTGGCGTCCGGTCTCCCCGGTCACCGGCCGCCTCGACGCCTTCCAGTGGCAAGCACCGGTCGCCAGTCTTCCATCCGACAAGGGCGCCATGATCGAATCCTCGGCCTTCGAGGAGGCCATGCTGGCGGCCCCGCCACCGAAGCGGGTGACGGCGGCCCCGAGCGAGAGCTCCGCGGAACCGGCTGTCATCGCGCCGGATCCGGCGCCTGCCGCGCAGGACAATTCGCCGCCCCTTGAGACCCAGGAAATCTCAAAGGAAGCCGTCAAGGAGACCGCCAAGGAAACCGTCAACGAAGAGCCGGTCGTCACGCCCGCCGAGCCGGTCAAACCTGCCCCTGAGATCGCCGAATCATCGCCCGCGGTGGCGACGCCGGTGTTCAGAACCCGCGCCGACCTCGGCAAACCTGCACCAGCGCCTATTCCCGCCGTCATCCCGATCGTCCGCGCCCCGGATGATCCCGGGATCGACGACGAGGGTCCGAGCGATGAATTTACGGAACAAATCGGCACGCCCAGGGACCATGCAAAGGCCCAGGCCGGCGGCTGGCGCGGATTCTGGTCTCGCTGGGGCGGGTGAGCGGCATTTGGGAGCCGGCTCCACCTTGCCAATTCGGGCCATGCCCGATATCAGGAGCGCGCGTATCGGGACCGGCCTCGCGCGGGCCCCGGCAGAGTTCGCCGCAATAGCTCAGTTGGTAGAGCACGTCATTCGTAATGACGGGGTCGGGGGTTCGAATCCCTCTTGCGGCACCAGCGCTCACAGCTCATTTGATCTCCGCACGCCAGACGTTCTGACCGGCGCAGACGGTCATCATGCGCGCACTGCGCAGATGAGTCCGGTCGAGCGCAGCCATTGCATCAGCGTGGCATCAATATCGCACGGCAGCCTGAGTGATCGTAATCACATAACCGCGCGATCGGCTCTCCTAGTGTCCAGCTCACGCCAAACACGGGGAGATTTCATATGCGCAAGATCATTCTGGTGGCCGCCATGGTGCTGGTCTCTGCCTCTGCCTCTGCCCAGGCCGGAGGCCCGCGCAGCCTGTCGCTGTCCGCGGCGAGCGAGCCGGCTTCGGCTCAGCAAATGGCGCCGGCGCTTGCTGCCGCGCCGACGCAGGTGAGCGAAGCAGCGCCAGCCGCCGAAGCTCCGAAATATCTCGATCGCCCGCCGGCGGTTTCGCTTGCTGCGCCTGCGGCGGCCGCCGCACCCACGACCACCCCGACGGCCACGACGGCCTCAGCGCCCGCGACGACGACCCAACCCGCCGCGAAGACCACCGCCAAGGCGGATAAGCCGAAGCACAAGCGCTCCTGGACCGAAGGCCGCATCATCAGCGAGCTGCATCGCCACGGCATCTACTGGTAAGGTGCCTGCTCTCAAAACGCACATGGCCGGGACAAGCCCGGCCATGACGCAAGAGTTTTGGATCGGACTGGACGCGTTACTGCGAAACCGTCTGCACCACGCTTCCGATCGGACGTGCGCTCGAGGTCGGCACTTTCAGATCCTTCAGCAATGCTTCGTCATATTCCGGCAGCGACTCGAGCGTTGTCTTGGCCTTCATCTGCACGACCTTGTAGCCGCCGGCCTTGAGCCGCGCGAGCAGCGCCGGCATCGCTTCGCCGGTATGCTTCTGGAAGTCGTGCATCAGGATGATGCCCTTGCCGAGCTTGTCCAGCCTGGTCATCACGGTCTCGATGATCTTCTCCGGCGTCGCGCCCTTCCTGAAGTCGAAGGAGTCGATGTCGGTCGAGAACATCGCGACGTTGCGGGTGCCGAAATAGCTCACGATCGCCGGATTGTGCTGCAGCTGCGGGAAGCGGAAGAACGGCGCCGGGTTGGTGCCGAGCGCGTATTTCACCGCGCTAATGCCCTTCTCGACCTCGTCCTTGGCCATCTGCTCGGTCATCTTCTTGCCGTTCAGATTGACATGCGACCAGGTGTGAGTGCCGACCGTGTGGCCCTGGGCCAGCACCTGGCGCAGGATTTCGGGATGATAGGTCGCATGCTTGCCGACCGAGAAGAACAGGCCCTTGGTGCATTCATCGGCGAGCGCCTTCAGCACGGCGGGCGTGTTGACCGGCCAGGGACCGTCGTCGAACGTCAGCACGACCTCCTTGTCGGTGAGGAAGTCGAACTGCTTGAAGTGATCGAAGCCGAAGCCCGGACCGCCGGTGGTGTCGATCTCGACCACGCGGGAGACGCCGAGCGCGTTCGGATTGGCGCAGGTCGCTTTCTGCTGAACCGGCATCGGCGCGGGTGTGGGCGCCGGGGCGGCTGCCGCCGGCTTGGCCGCAATCGCCGCCGTGGTCGCGACGTCGTCTTTGGCGGCGAGCTTCGCCTGTGCCGGCAATGGATCGGCGGCACGGGCGGCAATTGTCTTGGGAGCGGCCTGGTCGGCGCGCGAGGAATAATAAAACCAACCGCCGGCGGCAATCACGACCGCCGCAACTACACTGGCCAGCATCAGGCCCAACGCATTACGCATCGCCATTCTTTCCAATTACGCAACCAAACCGGCGGAATTTCCCGCTTGCCGAGCCATTAATGCGAAGGAACAGTTAACGTGACACCAACACGACAGCGGATATGAAGGAATTTCAGCGAGGTGCGCCAACGTGACCATAGTCACAGAGGGTGGCCTCCCGTGACCGTCATCACAGTGGAAACTGTTTTGCTGGAGCATGGTCAATCCCATCAACAACGGGCCCGCTTCCAGCGGTGCCAATGGGAGCTTCGAATGACCAACTCGCTGAACACCAAGTCTCTGAACGCCAAGTCCTTGAGTAACAAGATCCGCGACACCAGCCTGGCTCTGGGCTTTGCCGCCATCCTCTCGATCGCCTCGACCGGCTCCAGCTTCGCCTTCTCCTCCGAAGCCCAGCAGCAGTGCACCGGCGACGCTTTCCGCCTGTGCTCGTCGGAAATCCCGAACATCCCAAAGATCACGGCGTGCATGGTGAAGCATCGTTCGGATCTGAGCGCCGGTTGCCGTGCGGTGATGGACAAGGACCTCGCCAAGGGCGGCGCGTCACGCAAGGTCGCTGACGCCCAGGACGGTCAGTAATAGCAACGACAGCGTCGTTGCGTCGGTTAGCTCCCCTCGCGATTGCCCCGGCGTGAATGCCGGGGCCACGCGGCGGCGCAATTGGCCTGCAAAGCCCGCCTGCCAATAAAGCCGTTGCGGCTTCGGGATCGTCGCTCTAGCTTCCCCCGCACATCTTCCGGGTAAGAGGCATTACGCGATGACCAGATTTCTTTTCATCATTCCATTGATCCTGTTTGCATCGGCTGCGTCCGCGCAGCAGCCCGGTCACGACGCCTGTGCACGCGACGTCACGCGCTTCTGCCGCCCGGTGATGAACAATGGCGATCAGGCTGTGCTCGCCTGCCTCAAGCAGAACCGTACGCGGCTCACCAAAGGCTGCGACAAGGTGCTGACGGATCACGGGCAGTAAGGGGTCGCTACGCACTCTCAAATCCTACGTGCTGCTTCCCGCCGCGGTGGCGACCACGGGCAGCACCTCACTTGCTGCCTGGTCCGGCGTCTCCTCTTTCCAGCGCACCGAGCCGAACGGACGCTCCAGCATGCGGCGGATCCGCACCGGATCGGGGCCGATGTGGAAATCGATCGCCTCCTGATGCAGAGCGCGTTCGGACTGCGTTGAGCGGTTGCGCTGGCGCAGATAGTCGAGCCATGTCGGACAGTGGTAGCGCTCGGTCCACAATTCGGGATCGGCGATGTCGCGCGCGATCGACCAGCCATAGGCACCGTTGCGCTGACGAGAGAGCTGCACGTCCTGCATCACGTTGTGAAAGGCGCGCGCGTTCTCTTGGGCGACGCGGTATTCGATCTCGACCACCAGCGGTCCGCTGCGCGCCGTGAGCGACAGTTTGACTTCCGGATCGGCCAGCACGTCGGCATCTTCGTTGCGGGCGCCGACGCGCGGCATCGTGAGCCAGATCCCGAGCACCGGCGAGATCAGCATCAGCCCGGCGGCCGTCAGCAGCGCGAGCTCGACGCCGGCATAGTCGGTGAGATGGCCCCAGCCCCAGGCGCCGATCGCGATGCCGCCGGAAATCGAGGCCTGGAACGCCGCGAGCGAGCGGCCGGCGACCCAGCGCGGCGCCGAGAGCTGCACGCCGATATTGAACAACGCGACGGCGGCCATCCAGACCGCGCCGGCGAGCACCAGCGCAGCCGCGGTCAGCACCGGCTCGGTGCTCACGGCGAGAGCGGCCATCGCAAACGCCATCGAGATGGTGCAGGCGCGGATTGCGGCTTCGCCGCTCATGCGCTTGCGCAATTCGTGGATGTTGAGCGCTCCGACCACGGCGCCCATGCCGAAGGCGCCGAGCATGATCCCGTAGGTCTGCGCGCCGCCATGCAGCAGATCGCGCGCCACCAGCGGCATCAACGCCATGATGGCGCCGCCAATCAGGCCCATCACCAGCGTGCGCAACAGCACGATCTTGATCGGCGGCGAATTGGTGATGTAGCGGAAGCCCGACACCATGGCGCGGTTGAGCTTCTCCCGCGGCAGCCGCGAGGGTTCGGTGTTGCGCCGCCAGAGCAGCAGCACCACCAGCAACGGCAAATAGAGGATCGCGTTACACGCAAATGCCGCGACGGCGCCGAGCGCGGCGACGATGACGCCGCCGACGGCCGGACCGAAGCTGCGCGCGATGTTGTAGCTGATGCCGTTGAGCGCAACGGCCGACGGCAGGGCATCGGGCGGCACCTGCTCGCTCACGGAGGATTGCCAGGCCGGACCGAACAGTGCGTTGCCGCTGCCGACCACGAAGCAGAACGCGAGCAGCGTTTCCGGGGAAATGTAATTGAACCAGGCCAGGACCGTGAGCGCGGTCGCGCCGGTCAGCGCGATCATGAGCGCGATCAGGGTGACGATACGGCGGTCATACATGTCCGCGATGGCGCCTGCCGGCATCGAGATCAGCATGATAGGCAGCATCAAAGCGGTCTGCACCAGCGCCACCTTGTCCGCCGACGCCGCCATCTGTGTCATCGCCCAGGCGGCGCCCACGCCCTGGATCAGCAGGCCAAGATTGGAGAGCAGGCTGGCGAGCCAGATGCGCCGGAACACGGTGTACCGCAGCGGCGCCATGATGCCGTCGGCCGCAATTTTCTGACGGTTCGTCTGCTCGGTCATATCCCCTTCCAAATGGGCTGGCAGAAGTTGTCTTGACGTTGTCTTGGAGTGGTCTTCGGGCGATTCCGGCAAGTTCAGTGATGCCCGCGAAAGTCCTTCGCTGTCCAGTGGTTAGGCCGGTATAAGCGGTGCACAGAGATGGTTTTGCGGGGGAGGAACAGATGAAGCTGTCACGACGGATGATCTTGCAAGCGGCCGGCAGCTTGCCCTTCGCAGTTGCGAGCTTGCGGACGGGCGCGCTGGCCCAAACGGCATCCGCCCCGCGGAGCGAGGTGCCGCCGATCCTGTTCGTCCACGGCAATGGCGATTACGACGCGCTCTGGATGACCACCATGTGGCGGATGGAATCCAACGGCATTGCGCGCGATCGCATGCATGCGATCAATTTCACCGATCCCAATGCACGAAGCGACGACAAGGTCGAGCAGGCGGCCCGCTCCTCGACCGAGGACCAGCGCCGCGAGCTCGCCGCCGCCATCGTTGAATTGAAGCGTCGGACCGGCGCAGCCCGCGTGGCGCTGGTCGGCAGCTCGCGCGGCGGCTATGCGATCCGCAACGTCATCAAGAACGGCGGCGCCGGCGATGTCAGCCACGCCGTGCTGTGCGGCACGCCCAATCATGGTGTGTTCGCGACCGACGACCAGCCCAACAGCGAGTTCAACGGCCGCGGCGCGTTCCTGCGCAGCCTCAATGAGGGCGAGAGCGAGGTGACGCCGGATGTCGCCTTCCTGACCTTGCGCAGCGACGGCATGGACAAATACGCGCAAGCCGATGGCCGTTTCATCGGCAAGCCCGGTACGCCAACCGGCGTCAGCGTCGAAGGTCCGGAGTTGAAGGGGGCCAGCAACCTCGTGCTCGGCGCACTCGATCATCGCGAAGTGGCGTTTGACCCCCGAGCCTTCCGCGAGATCTATAAGTTCATCGCCGGCCGCGAGCCCGCGCGCATTGCGATCATGCCGGAGGAGAGCGTGAAGCTGAGTGGCCTTGTTACCGGCACACCCGGCGGCGTGTCGACCAACCGCCCGGTGACGGGCGCAACGGTCGAAATATTCCGCATCGACCCTGATACCGGGGAGCGCAAAGGCAGCCCTGTGCACAGCTCGAAGACCGGCACCGACGGTCGCTGGGGACCGGCGCAGGTCGAGCCTTCCTGGTCTCTCGAATTCGCCCTCGCATCGCCGGATGCGCCGACGACCCACATCTACCGCTCGCCCTTCCCGCGCTCATCGGACGTGGTGCATCTGCGCGCCGCGCGTCCGCTTGGGCCCGCGGACAAGGACGCCGGCGCTGTCGTGATCATGTCGCGTCCGCGCGGCTATTTCGGCCTGCCGCGGGACGTGGTGCTGCTCGACGGCAAGGAGCCGGCGGACGTCAAATCGGGTGTGCCCACGGATTCGACAGCAACATTGCGCCTTCCGGCCGGCGAGGTCGGGCGTATCATCGTAGCCCAATTTGGCGAAGAACGAATTGTGGCACGCGCCTGGCCTGCCTCGGAGAACAGGATTGCGATTGCCGAGCTGACTTACTAGCTATTTGCCTGCGTTACCTCTGCGGGAGAGAGCCATGAACATCGCCAGCGTGCGTCGGCCCATCGTCCCTCCGACCCCGCCGCGTGCGCCCGACGACATGTCGTTCCTCGGCCGGCTTGCCGTGCTCAAGCGAAACATGATCGCGACCTGGGGGCAGCGCGCCTACGAGGAAGACGTGATCGAGGGCCGCTTCTTCTTCCGCAACAGTTTCATCCTGAACCGGCCGGATGCGATCCGGCATGTCCTGCTCAGCAATTACGAGAATTATTCGCGCACCCCGGCGGGCATCCGCATGCTCCGCCCCGTGCTCGGCGACGGTCTTCTCATTGCGGAGGGCCATTCGTGGACGTTTCAGCGCCGCACTCTCGCGCCGGCGTTCACGCCGCGGGCGACGGCAAATCTCGTTCCGCACATGACCGCGGTGGTCGACGAGACCATCGCGAAGCTCGACGGGCGAACGAGCGAGCCGGTCGATCTGCGCGAGATCATGCAGCGCATGACGCTGGAAATCGCCGGACGCACCATGTTCTCGTTCGGCATGGACCGGCATGGTCCGACCTTGCGCAACTTCGTCATGGAATATGGAGCCCGACTCGGGCGGCCGTACTTGCTCGACATGGTGCTGCCGCTGTCCTGGCCGAGCCCGATGGATTTTGCCCGTGCCCGTTTCCGCAAGCGCTGGACTGAATTCGTCGCGATGCTGATCGCCGAGCGGCGCGAGATGGGCAAGAAGGACGGCGCGCCGCCGCGCGACCTGTTCGATCTCATGGACGAGGCGCGCGACCCTGAAACTGGCAAGGGCTTTTCGGACGAACAACTGGTCGACGAAGTCGCGACCATGATCCTCGCGGGTCACGAGACCACGGCGACCGCGCTCTTCTGGGCGCTCTATCTGCTCGCGCTCGATCCCGATACGCAGGAGGAGATCGCCTCCGAGACCCGTGGCGAACATCTCGACAGCATGGCCGACATCGATCGCCAGAAATTCACCCGCGCCGCGATCGAGGAGACCATGCGGCTTTATCCGCCGGCCTTCCTGATCGCCCGTGCCGCGCGCGAGAAGGACAACGCGGCCGGCGTCGCCATCGGCAAGGGCGACATCATCATGATCGCGCCATGGCTGCTGCACCGGCACGAGAAGCTGTGGGATCAGCCGAACGCGTTCATTCCAAAACGCTTCATGTCGACCGACGCGCCCGACCGCTTCGCCTATTTGCCGTTCGGTGCGGGTCCGCGCGTCTGCATCGGCGCACCGTTCGCGCAAGCCGAATCCGTGCTGGCGTTGGCCCGGCTGATCGGTGCGTTCCGCGTCGAGCTTGCCGATACCAGCCCTGTCATTCCGCTCGGCGTCGTCACGACCCAGCCGGACCGTTCGCCGCTGTTCCGCACTACGCGTCGGTGACAGGCGTTCGCCTGGCCGACGGCGTGATCCACACCAGATAGAGTTGCGCCATGAGCGATATCCAGGCCCAGTTTTCCGTTCTGAAGCAGACCGCCGATGCGAAAGTGGTCGACGCGATCGCGCGCCTCATCGAGGATGGCGAAGATCACGAGCTCAACCGCGTCAATGTCCTCGACTTCGCGAAGCAGCACGGTCTCGATGAAGAGCACGCGATCTCGGCATTCCTGCATTCGGCGCGGCTCGGTCTGTTCGATCTGGGCTGGAATGTGCTGTGCCCGGGCTGCGGCGGCGTGTTGGGTGCGCACTCGACCCTGAAAGCGCTCAAGCCCGACGACTATCACTGCGCGCTGTGCGCCTGCGGCTACAAGGCCTCCGTCGATGATCAGGTCGAAGTCTCCTTCACCGTCAATTCACGTGTCCGGCGCATTGCGGCGCATGATCCCGATACGCTTCCGGTCTGGGAGTACTTCAAGCAGGTGTTCTGGAGTTCCGGCGTCGACTTCAACAAGGAATCGTTTGCGACGCTCGCCAACGAGGTGACGCTGGATACGATGGAGCTGCCGGCCGGCGAGAAGGCGACCATGTCGCTGCAACTGCCGAACGATTTCATCATCATCTTCGAACCGGTGACGCACGCGGCCCATTTCATCGACGTGCAGGGCGAGCCCACCAAGGACCGTCAGCAGCTCGCCATCATGTACAACAGGGTGCAGGCGCCGACGGGAACCACGACCATGCGGCCGGGCCCGCTGCGGCTGTCGCTGGAGAACCATGCCGGCGTGCGCGTGCTGCCGTCGGTGTTCATCGCGGCCGAGGCGCTCCATCACCTCATCGGCAAGCGCAAGCCGTTCCTGACCGCCAAGCGGATGCTGTCGAACCAGACGTTTCGCGATGTCTTCAAGGCGGACAATCTCAGTCTCGACCAGCGGCTCCAGATCACCTCGCTGACCTTCCTGTTCACCGATCTGAAGGGATCGACCGCGCTCTATGAGCGCGTCGGCGATCTCGCCGCCTTCGACCTCGTGCGCGCGCATTTCCATGCGCTGCTCGAGATCATCTCCTCCGAGAAAGGCGCGGTGGTGAAGACCATCGGCGACGCCGTGATGGCGACCTTCGTCCGTCCCGAGCATGCGATCGCGGCGGGTTTGCGGATGCGCGCGGCGATGGACGAGCTCAACAAAAAGCGCGGCACCGCCGATCTCATCGTCAAGATCGGCATCCACGAAGGTCCGTGCCTCGCGGTGATGCTGAACGAGCGGCAGGATTATTTCGGCCAGACCGTCAACATCGCCGCCCGCGTGCAGAGCCTCTCGACCGCGCAGGAGATCCACATCACCGGCCCGGTGCTGGATGCACCGGCGGTCGCCGAAGTCCTCAAGCAGCGCGAAATCAGGCCGATCCAGAAGCAGGCCGCACTGCGCGGCATCGCCGACAAGATGGTGGTGTACGAGATACCGTGAGGGATCTGGGACGATGCTGCCACATTCTCCGTCATTGCGAGCGCAGCACTACGCCTCTCCGAGTCGTCCTGGCGAAAGCCAGGACCCATTACCCCAGGGAGTAGTTTGGCGAAGACTGCTTGTTCGGGACGGGTACCGCGGACAATCGATAGATTCCGCGGTATGGGTCCTGGCTTTCGCCAGGACGACATCAGTGGAGATTGCCGAAACGTAATGCAACGCGCGGAACTGACGCACGTTGCGCCGGTTGAGTTTCCTGCTCATATAATGCTGGTAGCAGTCGCGCTCCGCGGCTTCATCGATTTCGGTAGGACCTTATGCTCGACGGCCTGCGCCAATTCATCGCCGACATTGTTGCTCCCCATGCCCAGGACCGCGCATTCGGTGACAGTGATTACCGGCTGGCGGCGACCGCGCTGCTGGTTCACGTGATTTCGCTGGACGGCCAGCCGACGGCTGTCGAGCAGCGCAAGTTGCACAGCCTGATCGAAAGCCACTTCGGGCTCGATCGTGGCACCGCGGATCGTCTGATCGCGGATGCGACGGAGGTCGAGGGCGAGGCGGTCGACCTCTATCACTTCACCAGCATCATGATGCGCTCGCTCGACGAAGAAGGCCGCAAGCGGGTCGTCCAGATGATGTGGGAGCTGGTCTACGCCGACGGCCAGGTCACGGAGTTCGAGGATAATGTGGTCTGGCGCGCCTCCGACCTGCTCGGGATTTCGCAGCGGGACCGGATCGACCTGAAGCACGCAGTCGCAGATCGTGCCGGCGGCCAGGTCAAGGACAGCGCAGTCGGTGGGTGATCCGTGTCAACACCGCCAATTGGCGGTTGTGCAGACCACATGACGAAACTTTAATGTAGCCTCGGGCTGCCCGGGTTCCGGATTTCCCCTGTTAATCCGTGGTTTTCCTGCTTCCCCCGTTTCCCGCTCAAGTGGCTATGCGGCGGACGCCGCTTGCCTGTCGCGCACGGCCTATGCTCTCGTTCCAGCATTGCGGGGCCAAAAAACTTACATCAAGAGACTTCGATCGTGACTGAGCGGGTAACGTTGATCACCGGTGCCTCGGCGGGCATCGGCACGGAGCTGGCGCGTGTGTTCGCCGCGAACGGACACCGTCTTGCGCTGACGGCGCGGCGCGCGGACCGGCTCGAGGCGCTCGCGAACGAGCTCGCCGCTAAGGGCGGCAAGAAGCCGATTGTGATCGCCTGCGATCTCCAGGAGGCGGATGCCGGCGAGAAGATCGCCGCTGCGCTCGCTGCCGAAGGCGTCGAGCTCGACAATCTCGTCAACAATGCCGGCTTCGGCGTATTCGGCGACGCAATCGAGCGCGACCGCGTCGAGCAGGTCGGCATCGTCGATGTGAATGTCCGGGCTCTGACGGATCTGTCGCTGCGCTTTGCCGATCAGCTCATCAGGAACAAGGGCGGTCTTCTCAACGTCGGATCGGTCGCCGGCTTTCTGCCCGGCCCCGGCATGGCCGTCTATTACGCGTCCAAGGCCTATGTCATTTCCCTGACCGAGGCCTTGCGGGCGGAGCTTGCACCGCATGGCGTTCGCGTCACCGTCCTTTGCCCGGGCCCGGTGCCCACCGAATTCCAGGCGCGCGCCCGCGTTGGGTCCGGACATGATACGGCCCTTCTCAATGTTCCTGCCGCCGATGTCGCACGGCAGGCCTATCGCGGCCTGATGGCCAACAAGCGGGCAGTGCTCCCCGGTCTGTGCATCAAGATGGTGCCATTCGCGCTGCGCTTCTTCCCGCGCGGCTTCATCCTGTCCGCCACCAGCCGGTTTCAGAGGCAACGACACTAAAGGGAGCGCGCTTGGTCGGTCGTGGCCCGGAGCTTGCTTTCTATCGGGCGTGTGTGTGCGCAAACTCACACGAAATTAACGATCGCTTAGTTATGCTGGCGATCTGAACCGATAGCACTCGCAGAGACCATGTCGTTCCGGACGGACAGATTTGGTGGCGCAGAAGTGGTGCCCTTCCCCAGAAGGACGCCGAACGTCGCCGCCTCCGAAACCCGGCTGCCGGTTCTGATCATCCTGCATCAGGAATCCTCGACGCCCGGCCGCGTCGGCAATGCGCTGCGCGCGCTCGGCCATCGCCTCGACATCCGCCGTCCCCGCTTCGGCGATCCGCTGCCCGAGACCCTCGACCAGCATGCCGGCGCGGTGGTCTTCGGCGGTCCCATGAGCGCCAACGATCCCGACGACTACATCCGCCGCGAGATCGACTGGATCGAAATCCCGCTCCGCGAACAGCGGCCGTTCCTCGGCATCTGCCTCGGCGCGCAGATGCTGGCGAAGCAGTTGGGGGCCCGCGTCGCGCCGCATGCGGATGCGCTGACCCAGATCGGCTACTACCCGATCCGCCCGACACCCGCGGGACACCGGCTCTGCCCGAATTGGCCGGCGCGGGTCTATCATTGGCATCGCGAAGGCTTCGAGTTGCCGGTCGGCGCTGAACTGCTTGCCGAAGGCGATGATTTTCCGGTGCAGGCATTCCGCACCGGCAACGCTTTCGGCGTGCAGTTCCATCCTGACGTGACCTACGCGATGATGCATTGCTGGACCACGCGCGGCTATGACGGCCTCAGCGCGCCCGGCGCGCGGCAGCGGCATCACCATTTCGCGGACCGTGCCGTCTACGATGCCGCCGAACGCGCTTGGCTCGATCATTTCATCGACGGCTGGCTGACGCGGCGGCCGGTTCTGGCGCAAGCAGCCGAGTGATCGCGCCTTAGCGCAAGCTCTTCTCATCCGTTTGTATGCTAGGCTCATTGTCAACGAGCGCGCGCGAACGCGTGCCGGCAAACAAAGGGAGAGCGCCATGGCCTACGAACACATTCTCTATGAGGTCAGCGACAAGGTCGCGACCATCACGCTCAACCGTCCCGATCGCATGAATGCGTGGACGCCCATCATGGAGCGCGACGTGCGCCATGCGATGGAAGCATCGAGCGCCGATGACAATGTCCGCGTCATCGTGATCACCGGCGCCGGCCGCGCCTTCTGCGCCGGTGCCGACATGGATGCATTGAAGGGGCTCGACTCCGATGATGTCAGGCGCGCGTCGAACCTGCCGCCGTTCGACATGAATCGGCGGCCCGATTGGCAGACCCGCTACGGCTTCTATCCGTCGATCGGAAAGCCTGTCATCGCCATGCTCAATGGCGCGACCGCCGGCATCGGCCTCGTCCACGCGCTCTATTGCGACCTGCGCTTTGCCGCCGACAACACCGTGTTCACCACTGCCTTCGCCCGGCGTGGTCTGATCGCCGAGCACGGCATCAGCTGGATGCTGCCGCGAATCGTCGGCCACGCCAACGCGATGGATCTGTTGCTCTCGGCGCGCCGCGTTTCGAGTGACGAGGCGCTGCGGATCGGGCTGGTGAATCGGCTCTGCTCGCCCGAGAAGCTGCGCGAGGAGACTTACGCCTATGCGCGCGACCTCGTCGATTTCGTCTCGCCGAGCGCGATGGCCGTGATCAAGCGGCAGCTCTACGAGGTGCCGTTCCAGACGCTGGCGGAGGCGACGATCGCAGCCAACCGGGACATGATGGTGGCGCTGAACGGCAGCGATTTCCGGGAGGGGGTCGCGAGCTTCATGGAGAAGCGGCCGCCGAGGTTTACGGGGAAGTAGGGGGATTTCGGATGGAGCCCGCCGTCGCCCTTCGGGCTATGGCGGGGCAGCCTTCGCTCACTTCGCCGCGAGAGACCTTCCGGGCTTGCCGAGCCGTAGCTCGCGAAGCGAGCGAAGGCTGGTGGAGCCAGGCGGGATCGAACCGCCGACCTCGTCATTGCGAACGACGCGCTCTCCCAGCTGAGCTATGGCCCCTTTTGTAGGCCGCTCTGGTCAATGCGGCCGACAACCGGGCGCCATTTAAGTCCCCGCCAAGGTCAAGTCAAGGACGGCTGTAACCCGGTTTTAGCCATCCCGGCACCGACTTCCCTTGTTTGGACCGGGGGGAACCGATATCTAGCAAAAGACGTCAATCCCGACCGAAGCCAGAGTTTTCAAAAGCCATGCGTGCCGTTCTCGACATCGTCATCATCGTGCTCGACCTCTACGTCTGGCTGCTGATCGCGTCCGCGATCCTGTCCTGGCTGATCGCCTTCAACGTCGTGAACACCCGCAACCAGTTCGTTTCGGCGGTGGCGGAGTTCCTGTACCGAATCACGGAGCCGGTCCTGGCACCGATTCGCAATTTCCTGCCCAGCCTCGGCGGCCTCGATATCTCGCCGATTATCCTGATCCTGCTCATCATGTTCATCGAGCGGGTGATCCTGTACTACATCTACCCGAACGTGATCTAAGTCGACTGGAGCGCCCTGGGTTGCCAAAGAACCTTGTCATCAAGGAACCTTGGCGTTACGGGGCCGCAGGAATCAGCATCGCGCTACGGGTAACGCCGCGCGGCGGCCGCGACGATATCGACGGGATCGAGCAGCTCTCCGATGGCCGCAGCGTGCTCAAGGTGCGCGTCCGCGCCATCGCCGATGGCGGCGAGGCCAACAAGGCCGTTCTGGTGCTGCTGGCGAAATCGCTTGGCGTGCCCAAGGCCAGCGTCAAACTCCTGTCGGGAGCGACCTCGCGGCTGAAGCAGATCGCGGTCGACGGCGATCCGGCGCGGCTCGGCGAAGCCCTGCGCCAGCTCGCGTCAGCCAAATCGACAGACTGAGGAAACTGACATGGCCGCCAAGATCATCGACGGAAAAGTCATCGCCGCGGAACTTCGCGCCCGCGTCGCCGACGAGGTCGCACGCGTCAAGCGCGAGCACAATCTGGTGCCGGGCCTTGCGGTGGTCCTGGTCGGAAGCGATCCGGCGAGCGAGGTGTATGTCCGTTCGAAACACACCCAGACCCAGGCCGCCGGCATGGCCTCGTTCGAGCACAAGCTGCCGGCGGACGTCTCGCAGGCAGATCTCCTGGCGCTGGTCGCAAAACTCAACCGCGACCCTGCCGTGCACGGTATTCTGGTGCAACTGCCGCTGCCCAAGGGCCTCGACACCGAAGCCGTGGTCAATGCCATCGATCCCGCCAAGGATGTCGACGGGCTGCATCCGAACAATGCCGGCCGCCTCGCCGGCGGTTTCGAGGCGCTGTCGCCCTGCACGCCGCTCGGCTGCATCATTTTGACCAAGAGCGTGCATGCCTCGCTCGAAGGCATGAACGCCATCGTCATCGGCCGCTCCAACCTCGTCGGCCGCCCGCTGGTGCAGCTATTGCTGAACGAGAACGCCACGGTGACCATCGCGCATTCGCGCTCGCGCGACCTGCCCGGGCTCGTGAAGCGCGCCGACCTCGTCTACGCCGCGGTCGGAAAGCCCGAGATGGTGTGCGGCGACTGGCTGAAGCCGGGGGCGACCGTGATCGACGTCGGCATCAACCGGATTCCGAAGGACGACGGCAAGACGCGTCTCGTCGGCGATGTTGCCTATCAGGAAGCGCTCGCAGTGGCTGGCGCCATCACGCCGGTGCCGGGCGGCGTCGGCCAGATGACGGTCGCCTGCCTGCTCGTGAACACGTTGCGCGCGGCTTGCGCGATTGCCGGGCTGCCGAAGCCGGCGGTGTAACGCCACTCTCGTGTCCCGGACGCGGCGCGGCATGAAATGACGCGACGCTGAGCCGGGGCACGAAAACTCACCCGTTCTTCTTTTTCTCGCGATCGATGCCTTCGAGGATCAGCTTGTGCGCATCCTCAGGGCCGCCCCAGCGCAGGATCTTCACCCACTTGCCGGGTTCGAGATCCTTGTAATGTTCGAAGAAGTGCTGGATCTGCTGGAGCGTGATGTCCGGCAAGTCGGAATACGACTTCACCTTGTCGTAGCGCTGCGTCAGCTTCGACGACGGCACCGCCAAAATCTTCTCATCGCCGCCGGCTTCGTCTTCCATGAACAGCACGCCGACCGGGCGCACGCTCATGACCGCGCCGGGGATGATGGCGCGCGTGTTGATGATGAGAACGTCGCAGGGATCGCCGTCATCGGACAGTGTGTGCGGGATGAAGCCGTAGTTCCCGGGGTAACGCATCGGCGTGTAGAGGAAGCGGTCGACCACCAGCGTGCCGGCTTCCTTGTCCATCTCGTATTTAATCGGTTCGCCGCCCACGGGGACTTCGATGATGACGTTGACGTCGTGGGGGACATTTTTCCCGATCGAGACCGCATCGATACGCATTCAAGGCTCCGTTGTTGCCGAGGTTAAATCGCACCCGGCAGCGATTTTGGCGCTGTCATACGCGGGCTTGGCCCGCTGATCCATCGCGTTTTTGTGAAATAATGAATCCAGCGATCACCGGCTCAAGGCAACGGTATCGACGGAAGGAAAACGCTGCCGGCGGGACTTCAGCAGCTCAATTGGTCCAAGCGAAGGCAACCTTGTCGAGCGACTTCGGCCCGAAACGCTCCGAGGAGCGTGCCACCATGCGGCCGCCCAGGGCGCGGTAGAACTCGGTGGCCGGATCGTTGTCCGAGAGCGCCCACACCACCATGCTCTTCAGGCCGCTCTGCATCAGGTCGCGGCGGGCCGCGGTGAAGAGGCGGCGGCCAAAGCCCAGGCCCTGGAATTCAGGACGCAGATAGAGCTCGTAGACCTCGCCGTCGAAATGCAGGCTGCGGGCGCGGTTGCGGCCATAATTGGCGTAGCCTGCAATCTTGTCGCCGAACACCAGCACGCTGACGCGGCTGCCCTTGCGGATCGCGCTGTCCCACCATTGCGGACCGCGGCGGTTGATCAGCTTTTCCAGTTCGGCGCCGGGAATGATGCCCTGATAGGCGGAGCGCCAGGCTTCGTCATGGGTGGACGCCACCGCAGTTGCATCTGCGGCTTTGGCCGGCCGGACCTCGATCAGGGTTGTGCTCATGGACGTGATCAAACCAAGTCGCCGCGCCGGCGGCAAGACCTATCCTTAATTATCGGTTAACCTGTGGACTTTCTGCATCAGTATTTGACCCGTGTTGTACCGAAAAAAGACAAGACGCCAATTCGAATGGCACCGGAGTGCTGTGCGTCGGTGCAAAACTGCTTTGCGGCAACGAATGAACGGCAATGGCAACGCAGAAAGTCTGCCGATATTGATTCGTTCCTACTAGTCTGACCGTCGCTGTTCTCGCCTCCGGCAATTCATGCGACTTCTCAACGTCCTCGTGCTCCTGGCTCTGTTGGCCTTGCTGACTGCGCCACCCGTGTGCGCTCAGGTCATTTTTGGTGCGTCCGGAGCGGAGGGCGATCAGTTTCGGCGGCAGCAATGGCGCGTGCCGTCGCCGGATACCGACATCGCCGCTCATGCCCTGCTGTTTCGCCCGCCGGGTGCCGGCCCGTTCCGGCTTGCGGTGATCGCGCATGCTTCAACGCAAAATGGTCTGCGGCGCGCGCAAACGCCACAGCCGGAATACCGCGCACTCGCTGCGTTCCTCGTCGCGCGCGGGTTCGCCGTGCTGGTGCCGGAACGGCTCGGCCATGGCGTAACAGGCGGCCGCTATGTCGAGGACCAGGGTGGCTGTGACGAGGCGGACTATGCGCGCTCGGGCCGCGCAACGGCCGACGAAATCGCGCTAGCATTGGACTATGTGCGAAAGCAGGATTTTATCCGCAAGGACGCCGCGATCGTGATCGGCCATTCCGCCGGCGGTTGGGGCGCGCTGGCGCTTGCCAATGCCGATCCGAAGACGATCTCCACCATCATCGCCTTTGCGCCGGGGCGCGGCGGCCATGCCAATGACGAGCCGAACCGGATCTGCGCGCCGCATACGCTTCTCGCGGCGGCGGCTGAGTTCGGCAAGGCCGCGCGCATCCCCGTCACATGGATCGTTTCCGCCAATGACAGCTACTTTGCGCCGAAATTTTCGCTCGCGTTGGTCGACGCGTTTCGGCGCAGCGGCGGCAAGGTCGAGTTCCGTGCGCTGCCGGCCGTGGGCAGCGAGGGTCATTGGATGATCGAAGCCGAAGCCGGTGTCAAAGCTGCCAGTGCCGAACTCGATCGCGCGCTGAAGCCGGCGGCTGGCAAAAAGCCATGACGCTGAATTTCCTGATATTGGACAATCGCTGATGCCCAAATGGCCCGACGATGACGTCATCCTGTTCGACGGCGTCTGCATCTTCTGCTCGCGCTGGGTCCGCTTCGTCGCGCAACGTGATACAGCGAAGCGATTTCGCTTCACGCCGATCCAGTCGGACTATGGCGCCCGGCTCGCACGCACGTTCGGCATCGATCCCGATGATCCCGACACCAATGCCGTGGTTCATGGTGGCGAGGTGTTCATGAAGTCGGACGCTGCGCTGACGGTACTGTCGCAGCTTCCCGGCTGGAGCTGGGTGAGCGCGTTGTTCGCCGTGCCGAAAGCGTTGCGCGACCCGGTGTACAGCCTCATCGCACGCAACCGCTATCGCATCTTTGGCAAGTACGATGCGTGCTTCGTGCCTGATGCTGATTTGCGGGCGCGGGTGATCGAGTGATCCGTCACGCGAGCGGAGCGTGTGGTTACGGTTTGCCCGAAACCCCCAGCACTTCCTGCGCCGCCCGCTCCCCTGAGTCCCTCGCCCCGTGCGCGGTCGAGAAAAAGTTCGGCGACGTCGCCTCTCCCGCAAAGAACAGCCGCCCATCGACCGGTGCCGCCAGCACGGCGCGGTCACCGGCGTGGCCGGGCAGCGCGTGCGAATATGAGCCCCGCGCGAAGGGGTCGTGCGCCCAGCGCGACTCGTAGAGCGGCCTCAGCTTTCGCCTGATGTCGTTGCCGAGCAGGCCCGCGATCTCGTCGATGCTTTGCGCGGCAATCGCGCCGTCGCCGGCATCTTCCAGTTCGCGCGCAAAGCTGCCGCCGAAAAAGCCTTCGATGCAGGGCTGGCCGAACGGGCGGATATGATAGGTGCCCATGTCGGTGCGCATGGTGGCGCCACGCAAATTACCTTCTTTCGGGAAGGCTTCGGCATCGTCGAGCGCTAGCGTGATCTTGTCGTCGACGCCGAGCGGCAGGCCGGCCGCGGCATCGACCTTGGCGAGGAGAGGGGGCGAGAAGCGGATCGCCTCATTGGCGATCAGGTTGGTCGGCACGGTGACGATCACCTTGTCCGCACTCAGCGCGCCCTGCGATGTCTCGATGCGGATGCGCTGGCCGGAATGATCGATCAACGTGACGTTACAGTTCAGCGCCACCGGGCATGGCGCGCCATAGGCCGTGATCAGAGCGCCGTAGCCGCGGCGGACGCGCCAGTTGAGGTCACTGTCCTCATAGGCGTCCCAGTCCAGCGTCGACATGTCCTTCAGTTCGCAGCCGTTGATATAGGTCGAGATCGCGTCGATCATGGGATTCCAGCGATTGCCGGGCTCCAGGCTCAAGCTCGCGGGGACATCCTTGCCCTTCTGGGCAGTCGTCCACAGCCGCTGATAGAAGGCGTCCATCGCGTGCATGAAATCGTCGCGCTCGGCTTTCGGAAACGCGTTGCCATAGGCGCGCTCGCGCCAGGGCGGGAGGTCCTTGTTGACCTCGAAGCCGAGCTGCTTTGCAATCGCGACGAAGGAGTTGTTGTCCGCCGAATGCAGCCAGCCGCAGCCGACGTCGAAGGTGACGTCGGGCGAGGCCTGCACCGTCCAGGCCCGCCCGCCGAGCCGGTCGCGCGCCTCGATCACGACCACGGAGAGGCCGGAGCGTGCCAGTGCATGCGCCGCGCCGAGGCCGGCGGCGCCCGCACCGATGATCGCGACGTCAACGGAGGAGGGGAGGGACATAGCGGTCAATTTCATCGTCATGCCCGGGCTTGTCCCGGGCATCCACGTAATTGACACCAGTATCGAAGACGTGGATGGCCGGGACAAGCCCGGCCATGACGCATTCGTCGTGTGTCCGAGTGGCCTTAAGCCACCGCTTCCTTGGACTTTTCCGCGCGCTTGCGCTCGTTCGGGTCGAGGTGCCGCTTGCGCAGCCGGATCGACTTCGGCGTGATCTCCACCAGCTCGTCGTCCTCGATATAGGCCAGCGCCTTTTCCAGCGTCATGCGGATCGGCGGGGTCAGGCGCACGGCTTCGTCCTTGGAGGTCGTGCGGATGTTGGTGAGCTGCTTGCCCTTGAGCACGTTGATCTCGAGGTCGTTGTCGCGGGTATGCTCGCCGACGATCATGCCCTTGTAGACCTTCCAGCCCGGCTCGATCATCATCGGGCCGCGATCTTCCAGCTTGAACATCGCGTAAGCCACCGCTTCGCCTTGGTCGTTGGAGATCAGCACGCCGTTGCGGCGGCCCTGGATCTCGCCCTTGTACGCCGCGTAGCCGTGGAACAGGCGGTTCATGATCGCGGTGCCGCGAGTGTCGGTGAGCAGTTCGCCCTGGTAGCCGATCAGGCCGCGGGTCGGCGCGTAGAACACCAGCCGCAGGCGGTTGCCGCCGGACGGCTTCATCTCGATCAGCTCGGACTTGCGCTCGCTCATCTTCTGCACGACGACGCCGGAATGCTCCTCGTCGACGTCGATGACGACTTCCTCGATCGGCTCCAGCGTGGCGCCGGTGGCCTCGTCTTTCTGAAATACGACGCGCGGACGCGACACCGAGAGCTCGAAGCCCTCGCGGCGCATGGTCTCGATCAGGATCGCGAGCTGCAATTCGCCGCGGCCCGAAACTTCCATCGCGTCCTTGTCGGAGGCTTCGACGACCCGCAGCGCGACGTTTCCTTCCGACTCGCGCAGCAGGCGGTCGCGGATCATGCGGCTGGTCACCTTGTCGCCTTCGGTGCCGGCGAGCGGCGAGTTGTTGACGATGAAAGACATCGACACTGTCGGCGGGTCGATCGGCTGCGCCACCAGTGGGGTGTCGACCGACGGATCGCAGAAGGTATCGGCGACGGTGCCCTTGGTCAGGCCGGCGATCGCGACGATGTCGCCTGCCTCGGCCTCGTCGAGAGGAGTGCGCTCGATGCCGCGGAAGGCGAGGATCTTGGTGATGCGGCCGGTCTCGATGGTCTTGCCGTCGGCGCCCAGCACCTTCACAGCCTGGTTCGGCTTGATCGAACCGGAAGAGATGCGGCCGGTGATGATGCGGCCGAGATAGGGGTTGGCTTCCAGAATGGTGCCGATCATGCGGAACGGGCCTTCCTCGACGGTCGGCGGCGCGACATGGCGCACGATCAGGTCGAACAGCGGCTGCATGCCGGCTTCCTGCGATCCATCCGGGCTGTCGGCCATCCAGCCTTGCTTGGCCGACCCGTAGAGGATCGGGAAGTCAAGCTGCTCCTCGCTGGCGTCGAGCGCCGCGAACAGATCGAACACCTCGTTGATGACTTCGGTCGCCCGCGCGTCGGGACGGTCGACCTTGTTGATCACGACGATCGGCTTCAAACCGACCTTGAGCGCCTTGGAGACCACGAATTTGGTCTGCGGCAGCGGGCCTTCGGCGGCGTCGACCAGCACCAGCGCGCCGTCCACCATGTTGAGGATGCGCTCGACCTCACCGCCGAAATCGGCGTGGCCTGGGGTGTCGACGATGTTGATGCGAGTGTCCTTCCACTGCACCGAGGCCGCCTTGGCCAGAATGGTGATGCCGCGCTCGCGCTCCAGATCGTTGGAGTCCATGGCGCGTTCGGTCACCTTCTGGTTCTCGCGATAGGTGCCGGATTGCTGGAGGAGGCGGTCGACCAGGGTCGTCTTGCCGTGGTCGACGTGGGCGATGATGGCGATGTTGCGAAGGTTCATGAGTGAGCTTCTTTGCGGTCGGACAATGGGTTAAGCGCGATCTCGCCGGTCAGACCGGGACCTCTTCTCGAAACAACGCTTGAAGACTGGAAACGGGGCGCTTTCCGCCCAAAAGGGAAAGCCCGGCATATCGACCGGGCACCCTACGCGTTGCGGCGCAATATAGGCAAAAACGGCCAAAAAACAATGTGTTCTTTGGCCATTGGTTGATTGAATTTTGTCCGGGAATTCCCGGGGGTTAGGCGAAAAGCCGGGCTCAGCCGCGCCGGCCCTTGATGGCGGCCCAGATCAGGGCGACCCCGCCCAGCCCCACGACCAGGCCCAGGAAGACCAGAGGCGCGACGTCGGAATCGATCCGGCCCCTGTCGGATATGGAGATTCCGCCGAACAGGATTGCGCAGGCACCGGGCAGCAGCAGGAGGATCCCGAAGATCGCCATGAGCGCGGTCAGGCAGCCGCTGCGCTTGGTCGGCGGGGCGGGAGGCGGTCCCGGAGGGGCTGGCGGCGGCGTGTCGCTGATGCTCATGCCTGCAGGGCTCCTTCGGTTGACTGCGCCGCCAGTTCGGCGCGGATGCCGTCGATCTTTCCGTTCCGGTAGAACAGATTGTAGGTGTCGAACGGAATGATCGCGCCGCTCTCGGTGACGAAATGGATGCAGCTGCGCTTGACGTTGCCGACGCAGAAATTGAAGCGGTCGAGAAACTGCACGATGGTGACGCGGAATACGTTCTCGTAAGTGATGCCTTGCGGGACCTCGAAGCTCGGCAGGCAGCACAACAATTCGCAGACGCGCTCGCTGGTGTTCAGCGGTCCCGAGGACAGCGAAAACAGATCGATGAATTTCTCCCTCAGCGCCGGATGCTTCTCCGGGCTTATAGTATTGGGCAACAAGGCGACGAGTTGCTCCTGCGGGATCAGTGAGGTCAGCGGCAGCACTTTCTCGCCGTTGCGCAGGCCGTAACCGATCGAGATGCTTTCGGGGTTGCAGGGCAGCGGGATCATGTCCTTGTCGCCGAACACGCCGGTTTCGACCACGCGCTTGCGGATCTCCGACAGCATGATGCGGTCGGTGTTCTTGTCGAAATTCTCGTTGCGGCCGGCATCCTGCACCGGCTGCAGCGTGACGCCGCGCACGCATTTCCACGTGAGCGCATGGCGAACGATGTCGCCGATCTCGGCATCGTTGACGCCGCGCTTGATGGTCGCCACCAGCGTGGTCGACACGCCGTAATGCTCGAGATTCTCCAGCGCCTGCTGACGGATCTTGCGCAAATCGGCGCCGCGCAGATTGATCAGCGCGTCGCGTTCGAGCGAGTCGAACTGGAGATAGACCTCGAGCCCGCGCTTGTTCTCGGCGAGCCGCGCCACGAAATCCTTTTCGCGGGCGATACGCAGGCCGTTGGTGTTGATCATGACATGGCGGATCGGGCGGGCGCGCACCGCATCGAGGATCGCGAAGAAATCCGGATGCAGCGTCGGCTCGCCGCCGGAGATCTGCACCAAATCAGGCTCGCCTTCGCTCGCGACCAGCGCGTCGAGCATTCGCTCGATCTTGGCCAGCGGGGTGAAGCTGGTCCGCGCCGGTGAGGAATCGGCAAAGCACACCGGGCAGGTCAGATTGCAATGCTCGGTGATCTCGATCAGGGCCAGGCAGGAATGCTGCTCGTGGTCGGGACACAGGCCGCAATCGTAGGGGCAGCCGAATTCGGTATGCCGTTGAAAGGCGAGCGGCCGGTCGCCGGGCTTGATGAAATCCTTGCACAGGCGCCAATAGGCTGCGTCCGTCGACACCAGCGTGGACTGGACGCCATGCTCCTTGCAGCGCTTCTCGTACCAGACCTCGTTGTCGAGGATCTGGATCTTGGCCGGCACCAGCTTCAGGCAGGTCTCGCAGAGAGATTGGGTCTGGCCCCAGAAGATATAGGGGCGCGACTTACGCAACGGCGCGTTCATGCATGGGTCTCGCTTTGGGCGCCCTCGCCAGCATGACGACAGCGTAGAGCAGGATGGACAGCGACAGCAGGTGAAACAGCGTGAAGGGGCCGATCAGCGTGCCGTAGGGCTTGAGGAATTCCCACAGGAAGCGCTGTGCGCCATAGTAGACAAGGACGAGGTAGAAACCATTGGTGATCACAAACGCGCTCCGGTTCAAGACCGCCAGCACGTAGAGCAACGCGAATACCCCCATCGCGGCGCTTTCGTAGAGCTGCACGGGATGGCGCGGGACGCCGTCGCCGAAATCATGACCCCAGGGCCATGCCGTCGGGGTGCCGTAGGTGAAATCGTCGAGGCCCGCGAAATAGCAGCCGAGCCGGCCGATCGCGATGCCGATCGCCAGTGGCAGCGCAAAACGGACGCCGGTTCGGACCGTGATCCCTGCGGACCATTTGTAGAGCTCGATCGCCACGATGCCGCCGGCGAGCGCACCTTCCACAGAGCGCGCAATGCCGCTCTGGCCCGACAGCCACAAATTGGCGGAGCCGAACAGATAGGCGCCGAGCCCCGCACCGAACACCAAAGCGGCGAGGTAGGACCGCTCGAAGGATTGCGCCGGAAACCGCAAGCCCTGTCGCGACAGCCAGTACAGCGCCGCGGCCGCAGCCAGCCACGCCCCGACATCGAAGAGAGTGTGAAGGAAAGCCCCGCTCATGCGGGGGACATTAGCCCAGGTTCCCGCTTGGCGGGATAGTGCGGCCGCTTCTTATCCCCGAAGAGGAGCGAGGCAGGCGGCTAGCCCGCTTGCCGCTCTTCGGTCGGATAGACCCCGCGCAGCACCTCTTCGAAGTGCAACTTCACAGCCTCGTTGCACAGGCAGGCGCGCAGGCGCAGGCCTTCGCGGTTGCGGACGAGGATCGATCCGCGCCGCGTGTCGAGCACGCCTTCCGCCTTAAACGACTGGAGCACGCGGCTGGCATAGCTGCGGCCGACGCCGAGCAGTGTCGCGAGCTGCTCGTGCGTCAGAGGCACGCTGCTCTCGTCGCCGGTCCGTTCCATCGCCGCCAGCATCCATTTGGCGGTGCGCTGCTCGATCGAGTGAATGGCGTTGCAGGCGGTGGACTGGAAGATCTGCGCCAGCATGCAGTCGGCGTAGCGGGCGAAGACATGGCGCAACGAGGACGAGCGCTGCTTGGCGGCCTCCAGCTTGCTGACGTGAATGCGCGCAAAGGGCCCACCGAATTTCACGCAGATCCGGGTGTAGGCCGGCAGATAACCCTCGCTGACGATGCCGCCCACCGCGCCTTCGCGGCCAACCAGGATGGTCTCGACGTCACGGCCGTCCTCATTGGGAACGAGGAAGGTTGCAAGCGATGGTCCGCAGGGGAAGTGGACGACCTGGACGTCGTCGCCGGGGTTATAGAGCAATTCATTCGCCGCGGCGCTTTCGAGCATGACATGCGGCGCAAGCAGGGCGAAGTCGGCCGGGCTCAAGCGCCGCAGCAGATTGTTGGTCGGCCGGCTATCGATCTCGGTGGCCTTGCTGGTCCGCGCGTCCATCTTAAACTCCCATCCGCCTCCACATTAGCGAGTTCCGACGAGGCCCTGTGTGCACAAGTGGACAGACCTGACAACTGTGATGTGGTGGTTTCGTTCCGGGAACCCTCCGCGCTGGGTAAAGGCGTCGTGACCGGTATCCCAGTCAGAGACACCTCATGCTCCACGTTACGATGATGGCACCCGCCGTTTCCGATGGTTCAAATTGTCCCGCCGATGTCCTCATCGTCGAGGACGATCCGATCATCGCAATCGACTTCGAGGATCGCCTGCTCGGATTTGGCGTGAAGAGCGTGCGCACGGCAGGTTCAGTGGCGCAGGCGCTGGCCGCGATCGCGGCGCGTGCCCCCGAATTCGCCTTGCTCGACGTCGGATTGAGTCGCGAGAACAGCTTTGCGGTCGCCGAACGGCTCGCGGCCCTGAAAATTCCGTTCGTCTTCGTCACTGGTTACGGCGCTGACGCGCGCATCCCGCCGGTATTCGCCGGCCAGCCGCGACTGCAGAAGCCGTGTTCGAGCGACGCGCTGGAGGCGGCGCTCCAGGTCCGCGCGGCGGACTAGCGATACGGTCAGGCCTGCTTCGGATCGAGCGTGGTCGACCACAGCGCGACGTCGGCGCGGTCGCGCAAGGTCACCGTCATCTGGCCGGAAGCGCCGTCGATCTTGACGTGACCGAAGAACTGCATGCCGGCCGATGGCGGCAGGTTCTGGTTGTCTTTCCCGGGCGCCTTGACGAAACGCACCTCCGGCCCAAACGTATTGTCGAGCGCGTTCGGACCGAATGTGCCCGCGTGAAGCGGGCCTGACACGAACTCCCAGAACGGCTCGAAATCCTGGAATTGCGCCTTGTTCGGATCGTAATAGTGCGCGGCGGCGTAATGCACGTCCGCCGTCAGCCATACGGTGTTGCTGATCGGCGCCATCTTGATGAAACGCAGGATGTCGGCGATCTCGAACTCGCGGCCGCGCACCGGGCCGTCGCCCTGCGCAATGGCTTCCGATCCACCCTTTGCCGTATCTGATACGACGAGGCTGAGCGGCATATCGGAGGCGATCACCTTCCAGGTCGCGCGAGAATTCAACAGGCCGTGCTTGAGCCAGGCGGTTTGGTCGGGGCCGAGGAAATAGCTGGCCGGGCCGTAAGCGGTTTCGAGGTTGGCGCCGTTCGGGCCGCGATAGCTGCGCTCGTCGAGCACGAACACATCGAGATGGGGACCATAGGAGATCTGGCGATAGACGCGGCCGGGCTCGACGATGCTCTCGCGCATCGGATCATCTCGTGGAAGGCACGGCCTGCGCGGGCCGCAAGCAGTGCGATGTCGCGCTCCTTATAGGTCGCCGGCAGCCCCTTCGAAAGCGACCAGTTGTTGGTAACCTCATGGTCGTCCCACTGCACGAAGATCGGCACTTCGGCATTGAAGGCGCGAAGATTGTCGTCAGTGAAATTGTATTTGTGCGCGGCGCGGTACTCGTCCAGCGTCTCGGCGACCTTGGCTTTCTCGGGGATCGTGACGTTCTTCCAGATCTTGCCGTCGGCGAGCTTAACCTCGGACTGGATAGGGCCGTCGGCATAGATGGTGTCGCCGGAATGCAGGAAGAAATCCGGACGGTGCTTGCGCATCGCCGAGAAGGTGAACATGCCGCCGTCATCGGGGTTGATGCCCCAGCCTTGTCCTGCGACATCGCCGCCCCAGACGAAGCTGACGTCGCGGCGGTCGGCGGGCGCGGTGCGGAAGCGGCCGGTCACCGGCTCGCCCTCCACCGCGGTGTGCGACAGATCGCGGAAGCGGACGCGATAAAAGATGTCCTGTCCGCTAGGCAGGTTTTCGATCAGCATCTTTGCGGTGAAGTCGCTCTCGGGCAGCGCCGCGATCGGCGGCAGTGCGCGGGCATCCCTGAACGACTCCGTCGTCGCCACCTCGACCAGCATCTGTGCGGGCCGGTCGGTGCGCGCCCAGACCACGCCGCCGTCGACGGTGACGTCGCCCGACTGCACGCCGTGGGTCACCGCCGGCCGGTCGGCCGCGCGGGAGAGATGCGGCATTGCGACCGCGCCGAGCGCGCCCGCACTGGTGGTCAGGAAACGGCGGCGGGAGATTTTGATGTTCATGGGATGGTCTCGATATCGCGTGAGGCGGTCGTCCAGGGCGGTCGCATGGTGAAGCCCGACGCTATATGGAGACAATGTGACGAAGCGATTACGCGCGCACGCGCTTACGCGTTGCCGGCGGCCCGGAATTGCGCGCCGGTACGCTGCAGGTTCTGCGGCAGGCTGAATAGCACCGCTTTGCGGTCGGCAACCGCCGCATGGAACTGGTCGAGCGCGATGTTGAAGGCGGTGAGCGCACCTTCCTCGATCGCGCCGTGGTCGTAGCAGCGCAACGTGTCGCGCAGGATCTCGTCGGCCTCGGTCTGCATCTGATCGAGATCTTCGGTCGTCTCGCTCTTTCGTGCGGCGGTGATCATGTCGAGCAGCCGCTCGCGCAGATGGCTGTTGTTGTCGCGCTCGTCCTTCTTCAGATAGCCCGCAAACCAGGCGCCGATCGAGCCCATGGCCGAGAGCGCCATCAGGGTCCACCAGATGTAATCGCTGTACCTGTCGAGGAACGTCTTTTCTTCGCCGTCGACGAAAGCGGCGGCGCCGGGATGCACGGGAATCACCGCATCCTTGTCGGTGTCGGGCGTTTCGATCTTCGCCGCCAGCGGGAATTCCGTCACCAATTGCTGGCGGACGGAGAATAGTTGGCGCGTGAACGCCGCGATGGTGGTTTCGGACACAGCCTTGCGCGCCACGATGTGGTGCGAGAAGCTGATGGTCTTGACCTCGTCGTCGGGACGATCGGGCGAGCCGCCGTAAGTGCCCGCGGGAATCTCGGCCGCTTCATAGACGGGATGATTTTGCGCAATCGCATCGGCGGAATCGATCGCGAGGAAAGTCGGGGTGCCGAACTCCTTGGCGGAAGTGGCGATCGCGTCCGAAGTGATCTTGCTGTTGACGGGACCGGCCGCGAGATAGGCATCGACCTTCTGAGACTTGATCGCCTCGGCAACTTCATTGGCCGGGAATTGCACGATCTCGACCTTGGCGGGATCGACGCCGTATTGCTGCAGGATTACCTTGAGCAAATTGACGTTGGCCTGGGTGCGGCCAACCACGCCGACCCGATGCCCGGCGAGCTGCGCGATCTTGGTGATCTTCGCACCCTTCTTCTTACCCTTGACGGGTATGGACCACAACACCACGACATTCTTGCGCAGGGTCGCAACGGCTTGCGCGTTTTTCGGCACGTCGAGATCGCCGCGGACGATGGCAAGATCGGCTTTGCCTTCCGCCACCAGATTGGCGCTGGCGGTGGCGCCGTCGGTCTGGATCGGACGCAGTCGCACAGAGCTCTTGTGCTGTGCGAAGGCCTGGGTCAGTGCCTGCACGACCTTGACGTCGTCGCTGTTGGCGGGGCCGACCGCGATCTTCAGCGTCACCGGCCGCATGGCAAAGTAGTAGCCGCCGGCGAGCGCGCCAACGATCGCGAGCACCAGCGCGAGAGTCACGAGCGCCGTCTTCCGCGCCGACGATCGCGGCGAGGGCGGGGTGGGCGCTTCGGCCAGGTCCAATCCCCCGGTCATCGATCTCCCGAACAGTCGCTTGAGGCTCAGTTTCATCTTGGCCGGCGATTTACGCCCGCAAGTGTAGCAAATTTCTTGTCCGGCAGGGTTACATCTCCGTCATGGTTAGCGGATGGGGTCTAATCCCGTATGAACCCGGGGCGTCGGTGCGGTGTTAGGGTAAAGTTCCCCTAAAAGGATGGAGGCGACGATGGCAGAACGGCTCTCGGCGGAGGCGCGCAGGCAGGCGCTGGGCGGACTACCTGATTGGACCGAGGTTCAGGGACGCGACGCGATCGGGAAAACCTTTGTCTTCAGGGATTTCAACGAGGCGTTCGGATTCATGACGCGCGCGGCGCTGGTCGCCGAGAAGATGGACCACCACCCCGAATGGCGCAATGTCTACAAGACGGTGGAGGTGCTGCTGTCGACCCATGACGCCGGCGGCCTCACCGCGCTCGACATCGAGCTCGCCAAGGCGATGAACGCCATCGCCAAGCTGACACCAGGCTGACGTCTTGCGGGGACCGGCCGAGTTCCCATCTTGTGATCAGCCGGGGATGCGGCGATCTGCCACCCCTGACGCGACCCTTGGCTGGAACGGGGAGTTTGTCGAACATGGCTGCCGAACACAGTGTCGGTTTCGAGCCGGCCGACCGGCTCGCGGAAGATCGTGAGAGCGTGCGCCGCCGCTTCTGGCGCAAGCTGAAGCGTGTCGCCGCGCGACTGCCGTTCGCGGAGGATCTGCTCGCCGCCTATTACTGCGCCTTCGACCGGCAGACGCCGCGCCATGTCCAGGCCTCGCTGCTCGGCGCGATTGCCTATTTCATCCTGCCGTTCGACTTCGTTCCCGACGTGATGCCGATCCTCGGCTTCACCGATGACGCCGCCGTGCTCGCCACCGCGATCCGCATGGTCGCGAGCCATATCACGAACGAGCATCGCGAAGCGGCCCGCGCCGCGTTGAAGCGTGGGGTGGTCGAGGGCGACGCGGAAGCCGCGCAGTAGCTGTCGCCGCATCCTTCACTGTCATTCCCCGCGAAGGCGGGGAATCCAGTACGCCGCGGCTCATCGATTCAACAACACTCGTGACGGAGTCCTGGATCGCCCGGTCAAGCCGGGCAATGACAGTTGAGTATGTGGTGACGATGTCGCAACACTCTACGCGCCGACACCCTCACGGATGCAGGATCACCTTGCCCATGGCCTGACGTCCCGCGAGCACCTTCAGCGCGTCGGCGGTCTGTGCCAGCGGGAAGACACGGTCGACATGCGAGGAGATTTTTCCTTCCGCTGTCCACTTCACAAGCTTCTCGAGATTGGCGCGGTTCTTTTCCGGGTTAAGTCGGGTCCAGGCGCCCCAGAACACGCCGCGGATGTCGCAGCCCTTCAGCAGCGCGAGGTTCAGCGGCATCTTTGGAATGTCGCCGGCAGCAAAGCCGATCACGAGGAATCGGCCTTCCCAGGCAATCGAGCGCAGGGCCTGCTCGGCATAGGTGCCGCCCACGGGATCGAAGATGATGTCGACGCCCTTGCCGCCGGTGAGCTTTCGCAAGCCTTCCTTCAAATCTTCCTTGCCGTAATTGAGCGTGAGTTCCGCGCCGTGCGCCTTCGCGAATTCGAGCTTCTCGTCCGACGAGGCGCAGGCGATCACCTTCAGGCCCATCAGCTTGCCCAGCTCGCACGCGGCAAGTCCGGTGCCGCCGGCGGCGCCGAGCACCGCGAGCGTTTCGCCCGGCTTCGGGCTCGCGCGATCTTCCAGCGCGTGCAGCGCGGTGCCGTAGATGATGATGATGCCGGCCGCGCGGTCATAATCGAGATTGTCGGGGATTTTCACGATCGATGCGGCCGGCAGCGCAATCTTTTCGCGCGCGCCGTTGTGGCCGCAGGAGGCGACGACGCGATCGCCGACCTTCAGGTCGGTCACGCCGGGACCGATGCTCTCGATCACCCCAGCCACTTCGGCGGCCGGCGAGAACGGGAACGGCGGCTTGATCTGGTACTTGCCCTGGATCATCAGGATGTCGAAGAAGTTCAGCGCCGCAGCCTTGATCGCGATCACGGCTTCGCCGGGACCGGCCACCGGATCCGGCACGTCGGCCAGAACGAGATCGTCGGGCTGGCAATATTGCGAGCAGAGGATGGCTTTCATGGCGGCACCTTCTTGAGAGCACTTGGCGTTTCGAGGCAGAATTATAGTTTGGCTGTTTCTGCCGGATTTAGCGCGGTCCCACAATCCGGTTTCTTTGTCTGAAATTGCATTCGGTCCTATCCTCGTCATTGCGAGCGAAGCGAAGCAATCCAGAATCCGTGCCGCGGAAATAGCCTGGATTGCTTCGCTTCGCTCGCAGTGACGGAAGAAGAAAAGGGAGGAATCAAACGATGTTTGAAACAGGCCTGCTCAAGCACAAGCGCATCCTCGTCACCGGCGGCGGTTCGGGTCTCGGTGCTGCGATGGCGCACCGCTTCCTCGCGCTCGGCGCCGAGCTCGTGATCTGCGGCCGCAAGCTCGACCGGCTCGAGGCGGCGGCGAGCGAGATGCGCGAAGAGACAGGCGGCAAGGTCACGACGATCGCCTGCGATATCCGCGACGGCGCCGCCGTCGAGAGCATGATGGACGCCATCTGGCGCGAGGCGCCGCTCGATATTCTCGTCAACAACGCGGCTGCGACTTTCATCGCGCAGAGTGAGCATCTCTCATTCCGCGCCGCGGATGCGATCCTCGCGCCGACACTGCATGGCGCGATGTATTGCACGCTCGCCGCCGGCAAGCGCTGGATCGACGGTAAGCATGGCGGCGTCGTGCTCTCGATCCTCTCGACCTCGACCATCACCGGCCGCGCCTTCACCGTGCCGTCGGCGATGGCGAAGTCGGCCGTGCTGGCGATGACCAAGAGTCTTGCCGTCGAGTGGGGGCCGAAGGGCATCCGCACCGTCGCGATCGCGCCGGGACCGTTCCCGACCGCGGGCGCCTCGGGCCAGCTCCGCCCCGAGGGTCGCGACGAAGGGTGGGCCGCGCGCAACCCGATGGGACGCGCCGGCGAGCGTAGCGAGCTTGCCGACCTCGCCAGCTTCCTGGTCTCCGACCGTGCCGGCTACATCAACGGCGAGATGGTGGTGATCGACGGTGGCGCGCATTTACGCAGCTCCGGCGCCGAGGATTTGTTGCGCTGGACCGATGCGCAATGGTCGGAGCAGCGCGCGGCGCGATCCAGGGCCTAGTCGCCGCGAGCTTCGCTAACTGCCTTCCCAAATTGGACTTTCCCGGCTATCCCTGCCTCCGGGACAATGCGCGACCGGGCCATCTTCCAGTCACAATATTGAGGGAACCACTCCAGCATGTGGCGGGTGCTGATTTTAGCTTTGATGACGGGCGTGGCGGCCTGTGGAATCACCGATTCCGCGCGGGCGCAGACGGCGCAGCCTGCGCCCAAAACTGCACCGAAATCGGCTGCGCCGGCGACCAATACGACTGGAAAGACGGCTGCAAAGCCCGAGAGCAAGCCGGCGGCCCCGCACGCGGCGGTTGCGGGCGGCGCCGAGCCGACCCTGATCGGTCAGTTCGGCACCTGGGGCGCTTATTCGGCCGCGCCCAACGGCAAAAAGGTCTGCTTCGCGCTGGCCAAGCCGTCGTCGTCGAAGACCAACCCGCCGAATCGGCCGCGCGATCCTGCCTATGCCTTTGTCTCCACCCGCCCGGCGGAGAAGGTCAACAACGAAGTCTCGGTCATGATCGGCTACGCGCTGAAGCCGGGCTCTGAATCCTCGGTCGAGGTCGGCGGCGCCGCTTTCGCCATGTACTCGCAGGGCGATGGTCTCTGGATCAAGAACGCGGCCGAGGAAGAGCGGATGGTCGAGGCCATGCGCAAATCCGCCGATCTCGTGGTCAAGGGCATCTCGTCCAAGGGGACCGAGACGACCGACACCTTCTCGCTGAAGGGCCTTGCCCAGGCGCTCGACAGGATCGCCCAGGATTGCAGGCGTTAAGCCTGCGGTCGATAAGGTCGCAATCGGCGGTTCCGGTTGCTATATAGGGGCGGTTCCAAAGGTACAGACGTCATGGCCGGGCTAGAGCGCGAAGCGCGTATCCCGGCCATCCACGCGCTGGCTACGGACAGAAAAGAACGCGGATGCCCGGGACAAGCCCGGGCATGACGAGACAGCAGCAGCAATCTCAGGCACCGATGACCGAGCCGCACAACGCAACGCTGGTGGAGAAGACTCCGCTCGAAACCTATGTGCCGCCGGCCAAGCCGTCGCTGATCGGCTTGTCGCGCACCGAGTTGGCCGATCGCCTCGGGGAGATCGGCGTCGCTCCGGCTCAGCGCAAGATGCGCGTACAGCAGCTGTGGCACTGGATGTATTTCCGGGGCGCCCAGAATTTCGAAGAGATGACCTCGGTCTCGAAGGGCATTCGCGCCGACCTCGCCCAGCATTTCACGGTCGACCGGCCCGAAGTCGTGGCCGAGCAGATCTCCAACGACGGAACCCGCAAATGGCTGCTGCGGCTGCCGAGCGGCGACAATGTCGAGCGGGCGCACGAAGTCGAGTGCGTCTACATCCCGGAAACCGATCGCGGCACGCTGTGCGTCTCCTCGCAGGTCGGCTGCACCTTGAACTGCTCGTTCTGTCACACCGGCACGCAGCGCCTGGTGCGCAATCTCACCGCCGGCGAGATCGTCGGACAGGTGATGGTCGCGCGGGATCGTCTGAACGACTGGGCCGATCGAGAAGACGGTACGCGCCGCGTCACCAACATCGTGATGATGGGCATGGGCGAGCCGCTCTACAATTTCGACGCGGTGCGCGATGCGCTGCTCATCGTCGGCGACAACGAAGGCATCGGCATCTCCCGCCGCCGCATCACGCTGTCGACCTCGGGTGTGGTCCCGAATATCGTGCGCGCGGGCGAGGAGATCGGCGTCATGCTCGCGATCTCGCTGCATGCGGTGCGCGACGAGCTGCGCAACGAGCTGGTCCCGCTCAACCGCAAATATCCGATCAAGGAATTGCTGCAGGCCTGCCGCGACTATCCGGGCGCCTCGAACGCGCGTCGCATCACCTTCGAATATGTGATGCTCAAGGGCGTCAACGATTCGCTGGACGATGCCAAGCTGCTGGTGAAGATGCTCAAGGGCATTCACGCCAAGATCAATTTGATCCCGTTCAACCCCTGGCCCGGCACCGCCTATGAATGCTCGGACTGGGACCAGATCGAAAAATTCTCCGAGTACGTCTTCAACGCGGGTTACTCCTCGCCGGTGCGCACTCCGCGCGGCCGCGACATCCTGGCGGCCTGCGGCCAGCTCAAGTCGGAGACCGAAAAACTCTCCGCCAGGGAACGCCAGACGCTGCGGGCCATGGCGATGACGGACTAGCTTGACAGGCGCACTGTGTTGCTTGCCCGTCATTGCGAGGAGCGCAGCGACGAAGCAATCCAGACTGCCTCCGCAGACGCATCTCTGGATTGCTTCGCTCGCAATGACGGTAACGTTGGCTTCCTCTGCATGTCCCTGATCGGCCGCCTCGTCGTCATCTTCATCGGCTTTCTCGCCGCCTGCTTCGTCGGCGGCATGATCGTCGTCGTCACGCTGTTGTTTCCGGAGTTCGCCGATCTCGGCGCCGGTCCCGTCGACCAGGGCACGATCGATATCCTGCTCGGGTTCGGCTTCATCTTCGTTTCCGGTTTTGCGCTGGTGCCGGCGGCGGTGATCGTCGCGATCACCGAGGCGCTCTACATCCGCAGCGCGCTCGCCTATGCCGTGGGCGGCGGGGTCGTGGGGCTCGCCTGCTATCTCGGGCTGGTCCCGTTTCATTCCGACACGCTGCAATTCGAAGGCATCGTGCGGCGGCATCTGGAGATCATGACCGGCGCGGGTATCGTCGCCGGTGTCGTCTACTGGCTGATCGCCGGCCGCAATGCCGGCGCCTGGCGCAATCCGCCGCTGCCGCGCAAGCCGCCTCCGCCACTGCCGTCGAATTCGCGGCCGGATGCACGGTGACTTTCTGACTTGCCACGGGGTTTTCATCCCCTTCCCACTCGGCTAAACCGCGCGCCATGAACCGGACCGGACTCTTCATCGCCCTGGCGCTGTGGCTCGTGATCGGCGTCGTTTTCGGCCTCTATCCCGAGCTCGATCTCAAGCTCGCCGCGCTGTTCTTCGACCCTGATACCAAATCGTTTCCGCTCAAGCTGAACGATTGGGCAGGCTTCGCGCGCGATGCCGCGATGTGGGTTGCCTGGGCGTTCGTGCTGCCTGCGCTGACAGCGCTCGTGGTCAAGATGGTCAGGCCCGACCGCCCGCTGATGGTATCCGGGCGCGCGATCGTCTTCCTGCTGGTCACGATCATCATGTCGGCCGGCATCCTCACCAATCTCGCCTTCAAGTCCTATTGGGGCCGGCCGCGCCCGGTGGTGGTGACGCAGTTTGCCGGCGACCAGCAATTCGTGCCGTGGTGGGATCCGCGCGGCGGCTGCGCGCGCAACTGCTCGTTCTTCTCGGGCGAGGGCGCGACCGCGTTCTGGACGCTGGCGCCCGCCGCACTGGCACCGCCGCCGTGGCGGCCGCTCGCTTATGCCGGAGCCGTGGTGTTCGGCCTCGTGACCAGCGGCCTGCGGATGGCCTTTGGCGGCCACTTCTTCACCGATGTCTCGATCGCCGGCCTCGTCACCTTCGTCGTGATCTGGTTTGCCTACGCGCTGATTTACCGCTGGCCGCGGACCCGGTTTTCGGACGAGGCGGTCGATGCCGCCCTGACCCGGTTGAACATGCCCGCCTACCGGCTGCGCCAGCGCCTGTTCGGCCGCAAGACGGACCCCGAGCCGTCAGTTTGAGCCATTAAAGGGGTGCCGAGCCCCGCGAAATTTGATAATCGCGCGGTCAACCCGTGAAACGACACCCGCCCTTCGAGACCGATTGGAAGCCCCATGACCACGATCCTGAAAAGCCTGCCCAAGGGTGAGAAAGTCGGCATCGCTTTTTCGGGCGGCCTCGACACGTCAGCGGCGCTGCTCTGGATGAAGCAGAAGGGCGCGCGCTGCTACGCCTATACCGCCAATCTCGGCCAGCCTGACGAGGCTGACTACAACGAGATCCCGCGCAAGGCGATGGAGTTCGGCGCGGAGAAAGCGCTGCTGGTCGATTGCCGCACGCAGCTCGTCCATGAAGGCATCGCCGCGATCCAGTCCGGCGCCTTCCACATCTCGACCGGCGGCATCACCTATTTCAACACCACGCCATTGGGGCGCGCGGTCACCGGCACGATGCTGGTTGCGGCGATGAAGGAGGACGGCGTCAACATCTGGGGCGACGGCTCGACCTTCAAGGGCAACGACATCGAGCGCTTCTATCGCTACGGCCTGCTGACCAATCCGGGCCTGCGCATCTACAAGCCCTGGCTCGACCAGCAGTTCATCGACGAGCTTGGCGGCCGCGCCGAGATGTCGGCGTTCATGACGGCGCAGGGCTTTGCCTACAAGATGAGCGCCGAGAAGGCATATTCGACCGACAGCAATCTGCTCGGCGCCACGCATGAAGCCAAGGATCTCGAGAGCCTCGACAGCGGCATCAAGATCGTCAACCCGATCATGGGCGTGCCGTTCTGGCGTGACGACTGCAGCGTCAAGGCCGAGAAGGTCGTGGTGCGTTTCGAGGAAGGTGAGCCGGTGGCGCTGAACGGCCAGACCTTCGGCGATCCCGTCGCGCTGTTCCTCGAAGCCAACGCGATCGGCGGACGGCACGGCCTCGGCATGAGCGATCAGATCGAGAACCGCATCATCGAGGCCAAGAGCCGCGGCATCTATGAAGCGCCCGGCATGGCGCTGCTGCACATCGCCTATGAGCGCCTCGTCACCGGCATCCACAACGAGGACACCATCGAACAATACCGCATCAGCGGCATGCGTCTCGGTCGCCTGCTCTATCAGGGCCGCTGGTTCGATTCGCAGGCCCTGATGCTGCGCGAGACCGCGCAGCGCTGGGTCGCGCGCGCGGTCACCGGCGAGGTCACGCTCGAGCTGCGCCGCGGCAACGACTACTCGATCCTCAACACCGAAAGCCCGAACCTGACCTATGCGCCGGAGCGGCTCAGCATGGAGAAGGTCGAGGACGCGGCGTTCACACCGGCCGATCGCATCGGTCAGCTCACCATGCGCAACCTCGACATCAACGATACCCGCGCCAAGCTGAAGCTCTACAGCGACACGGGCCTGTTGTCGGGCAGCGAAGGCTCGCAGATCTTCCGGCTGGAGAGCGACAAGGGCTGAGGCATCTGCTCGTGTCCCGGACGCGATGCAGCGCGAAGCGGTGCGTCGCAGAGCCGGGACCGACGCCGATCCAACTGCATCGATAGTATGGGCCCCGGCTCAGCAGCGCATCACTACGTGCTGCGCTGCGTCCGGGGCACGCGACTGGAAAAACAAAAATGGCCGGGATTGCTCCCGGCCATTTTGCATTTGTGCTTCGCCTCAGCGCGGCGGCGCGGTGCCGGGCGGGGGCGGCGGCAGCGAGGCCTGGCCGCCATTGAGCAGCGGCGTGATGTTGCGGACGGTGACGCGCCGGTTGATCGCGCTCGGCCCTTGCGTCTGCTCCTTCAGGTACTGCTCGCCATAGCCCTGCGACGTCAGGTTCTCAGACGGCACACCGAATTGCTGGGTCAGCAATTCGGCGGCGGACTGCGCACGACGATCCGACAATGACAAATTGTCGACGTCGTTGCCGACCGCGTCAGTGTGTCCCTCGATCAGGAACACCGCGCGCGGGTTGGCCTGGATCGCCTGATTAAGACCGTCGGCGATCACTTGCAGCTTGGCCGCCTGATCCGGTGGGATCGTCCACGACCCCGTCTCGAAACTGATCGAGTTGACGTCGATGCTCGGCATCTGCATGCGAACATTGGGGCTGTAGCGGATTTCGTCGAGCGTATAACGCCGATCGATCCGCTGCACCGGTGGTGCCCGCATGGTCTGGTAGATCACGTCCGGCGACGCCTCCTGGGCATCGACGATATAGCGGTCGTAGGGAATGTTCACGACCGGCGGCGGCGCGTCGACATAGAAGCCGCCGACCGACTGCGGATCGCGGTAACTGTTGTCGATGATGATAAGCTCGCGGCCGCGAGGATCCCTGCGAATTCGCCGCAGCAGCCGACCGTCCGGACCGACAACAGTAATGATCTCGCTGCCATCGGGACGGATCACCACGGTGCGGGTATCGGCGCCGACAGTCTCGGTGCGGATGTCGCGGGCGCCGTAGCGGAAGCGATAGAGATCGTTGCCGCGGACGTATGTCTGCCCACCGGGATCGCGGATGATGATGCGGTCCGGCTCGGTGTAGACGGTGCGACCGCCTTCGACGGATTCGCGCCGCTGATTGTGGAGGTCTGCGATGGTGGCTCCGATCACGGCACCGGCCACCACGCCAGCACCGATCGCGAGCGGCGTGAGGTCACGCTGCGGCGGACGCGGTGCTGGCGGCAGCGGTGCTGCGACCCTCGGCGCGGTTCGGAAGGCTGGCGCAACCGTTGGCGGCGCGTATTCCGCCCTGTTGGGCGGAGGCGTTGCGGCCGCGGAGCCCGGGACGGTGCTCGGCGCCGCGGCGCCGGCGGGGGGGGCTGGCGGTCGAGGCGGGGCGCCTGCCTGCGGCTGGGTCGGCGGAGCTCCGGCAGCGGGCGCGCCAGTAGGAGGCGTTCCTCCCTGCTGACCGGGGGTTGGCGCCGCGGTTGGAGCCGGGGTCGCGCCAGGAGCGGGCGTGGGTCCCGCACCGGGACGTCCGGGCGGGGGCGTCGGAGCGCCACCGGGGGTCGGCGTGGCCGTCGGCGCGGGTGTGGCGCCCGGAGCAGGTGTTGCTGATCCTGCAGCCGGGGGCGCGCCAGGACGTCCGCCGGGGGGCGGCGCACCGGGGCGGCCAGTCGGCGGCGTGCCCGGCGTGCTCCCCGGAGCCGGCGTTGCGGTCGGCGCAGGTGTTGCTGTCGGAGCAGGCGTGGCGGTTGGGGCAGCAGGCGTCGCCGGGCGCGCTGCGGGAGCAGCAGGTGCCGGGGGAGTTGCTGTCGGCGCAGGCGCAGGCCGTCCCGAAGGACCGGCCGCAGCCGGAGGTGTCGGTGCGTGCTGCTGCGGAGCGGCGGTGGGCGGTGTGGGAGCCGGACGAGCCGCGGGCGGCGTCGCAGGCGGAGGCGTCGGCGCATGCTGCTGCGGAGCCGCGGCGGGCGGCGGTGCCGGGGGCGTGGGAGCCGGGCGTGCCGCGGGCGGTGCAGGAGGCGGCGCATGCTGTTGCGGAGCCGCAGCCGGTGGCGGCGAAGGCGGCTTCGGGGCGGCAG
>NZ_JBVVPT010000020.1:0-137755 GCF_055811715.1 Bradyrhizobium sp. WSM4872
TCCCTGCCCCTCCCCCACAAGGGGGAAGGGAACGGAGAGAGTGCTGCTGCTGGCCGAACTCTATTTGACGCCACGCTCGCCAATCACAAACCCAAAACAAAAGAGCCGGCCCATCGGGCCGGCTCTCGTCGTCTCAATCCTGCCGCTGCGTCTATTTCACCAGCACGTACTTGCCGTTCTTCACGGTGAGGAGGATGCGCGAGCGGTCGTCGAGGCCGTAGCGATCCTTTTCGGTGAAATTGTAGACGCCCTGGCTGGCGGCTAGCTCCTTCTCCGACAGCAGCGCCTGGCGAATCGCCTCGCGGAATTCCGGCGTGCCGGGCTTCGCCGTCTTGAGTGCCGCCGGGATGACGCGCTTGAGGATCTCGAAGGCGTCGTAGGAATGGCCGGCGAACTGGCTGCGGCTGCTCGGCCCGTATTTGCCTTCATAGGCGGCGTTGAGCGCGAGGCCGGGCTTCTTGGTGGCGGCCTCGTCCGGCTGGTCTTCCGGATCCATCACGGGACCGGCGGCCATCAACACGCCCTCGGCGGCCTTACCCGCGATGCGGATGAAGTCCATGCTGGCGGCACCATGGGTCTGGTAGATCAGGCCTTGGTAGCCACGTTCCCGCAGCTCGGTCTGCGGCAGTGCGGCCGCAGTGCCGGAAGCGCCGATCAGGATGGCGTCCGGATTGGCGGCGACGAGCTTGAGCACTTGACCGGTCACCGACGTGTCGGGGCGAGCGAAGCGCTCCTCGTCGGCGATGGTCATTCCCATCGGCACGCCCTGGGCCTTGAAGTCGTTGAACCAGAGGTCGCCATAGGAGTCGGAATAGCCGATATAGCCGACCGTCTTCACGCCCTTCGACTTCATGTGCTCGTAGAGCACCTTGCCCATGATCGGAATCGGCTGCGGCATCGCCACCGACCACTTCATGCGCTCCGGCGTGATCGGGAAGGGCGCCAGGCCGAAATGTGGAATGCCGACTTCGTTGGCGACGTTGGACACCGCGATGGTCGGCGGCGTCAGCGCCGAGCCCATGATGATATCGGCCTTGGATTCGGTCACGAAGCGGCGGGCGTTGGTGGTCGCAGTGGTGGGATCGCCGCCGTCGTCGAGCACGATCACCTTCAGCGGCACGCCGCCGATCTCCTTCGGCACGAACTCCAGCGCATTGCGCTCGGGAATGCCCAGCGCTGCGCCCGGGCCGGTCGTGGTCGTGGTGATGCCGATGGTGATCTCGGCGGTCTGGGCCAGCGCGGGCACGGCCGGCAGCGCAAGCGCGGCCGCGGTCACGGCGGCAGTCAGGTAAAAGCGTTTCATCTATTCCTCCCTTTATGTGTTTCTTTGAAAGCAGAAATCGGGGGGTAATTCAGCCCCCTCTTTTGGTGATGTGGCGATTTAGCTTCGGGCCTCGCTCCCGGTGAATTTGGCTACCATTTCCGCGGGAAATGGTGCCGATTTCAGTTTGTCGGGGTTAACGGGGTCGCGGCCGACAAGGACGCGGGTCTCGAAACCCTCGATCGCCAGCGCCTCGCCCTTGTAGACGTTGTGCTTCACCTCGAAGCTCGAGCGCTTGATGCTCTCGACCTTCGTTTCGATGGTGATCCAGTCGCCGTAAGTCGAGGGGATGTAGAACTTGGCACGGGTGTCGACCATGGGAATGCCGACCAGGCCGTATTTGCGGACCAGGTCCTGCTTTGAGAAGCCGGCGACTTCGAACAGGGTCGACGTCGAATCGTCGAACATCGCGAAATAGCGCGGGTAATAGACGATGTTGGCGGGGTCGCAGTCACCCCACTGGATCTGGACGTCGCGCCGGTTCACGAACATATGTCGCGCCCTATTTCGGCGCCATGCGCAGCGAGCCGTCGAGGCGCACCACTTCGCCGTTGAGGTAGGAATTCTCGACCATGTGCAGGGCGAGTGCCGCGAACTCGTCGGCGTGGCCGAGCCGGCGCGGGAACGGGATTGCGGCGGCTAGCGAGTCCTGGGCTTCCTGCGGCAGGTTGGCGAGCAGCGGGGTGAGGAACAGGCCGGGCGCGATCGTCAGCACGCGGACGCCGAACTGCGCCAGCTCGCGCGCGATCGGCAGCGTCATGCCGACGATGCCGCCCTTCGAGGCCGAATAGGCCGATTGCCCGATCTGGCCGTCATAAGCGGCAACGGAAGCCGTGTTGATGATGACGCCGCGCTCGCCGGTGGCCTGCGGCTCGAGCTTGGACATCTCGTTTGCGGCAAGGCGGAGCATGTTGAAGGTGCCGATCAGGTTGACCTTGATCACCTTGTCGAAATCCGCGAGCGCCATCGGGCCGTCGCGGCCGACGACGCGCTTGGCAACGCCGATGCCGGCGCAATTGACCAGCACGCGCGCAGGTCCATGGGACTTCGTCGCCTGGGCGATCGCAGCCTCAGCGGAAGCCGCATCGGAAACATCGCAGGTCACGGCGACGCCCTTGATCTCGGCGGCCACGGTTTCCGCGAGCTTGGCATTGAGATCGAACACCGCGACCCTGGCGCCCTGCGCCGCCAGCTTTCGCGCGGTCGCCGCGCCCAGTCCCGACGCGCCGCCCGTGACGATGACAGCCTGATCCTTCAACAACATGGCGTTCTCCCTGGTGCGACGTTTTCTTACCCGACCGATATCACACGGTCCGATGGATTGGCAGCGTAGAGCTCCTCGATCAGCAGGCTGCGATGCTCGAGCACCGCGCGCTGGTTGATCGAGCCCTTGTCGGTGACCTCGCCCTTGTCGATCGAGAGTGGCGTGTCCAAGAGGATCGCGCGCGTGATCCGCGTCGAGGATCCGGTGGCCGCGCCGAGAAAGCGGGTCAGCCGTTCGCGAAAGGCCTCGCGCACCAACCGGTCGCGGGTCGCGACGACGAGGTCGTCGGTCGGCAGCGTCGGGTTGATCAGCCGGCAGCCGTCGAGATCGAGCACGACGAGCGCGGAGACCTCGTCACGGTTGATGCCGGCGATGACGACGTCGCGCACCAGCGGTGCGCAGGCCGCAACGAAGCGCGCGCGCAACGGGCCGACGCTGACCCAGGTGCCGCTGCCGAGCTTGAAATCCTCACCGATGCGGCCGTCGAAATCGAAGCCGCTATTGAGATCATCGGGATCGACGGGCTTGAGTGCATCGCCGAGCTTGTAGAAGCCTTCTTCGTCGAACGAACTTGCGGTGATGTCGGGCTGGCGCCAGTAGCCGGGCATCACGTTCGGCCCCTTGCAACGAACTTCCATCTTGCCGTTGTTCGGCACCAGCTTGGCGTCGTTGCCGGATACGGGAAGCCCGACATGGCCGGAGCGGCTGGTCCGCGGGTTGACCGACATGAAGAACGGCGCGGTCTCGGTTGCACCGAGGCCGGTCAGCATCGGCACGCGGTAGCCTTTTTCCTTCACCGCGAGCTCGTCGAGGCTGTTCCAGACGAACGGCGACAGGGCCGCGCCCGAGAAGAACATCGCGTGCAGCCGGTCGAAGAATTTTGCGCGCAGCCCTTGGTCGTCGCGCAGATAAGGCAGCAGCGACTCGTAGCCCTTGGGCACGTTGAAATAGACCGTCGGCGAAATCTCCTGGAGATTGCGCACGGTCTCCTCGATGCCTCCCGGCACCGGCTTGCCGGCGTCGAGATACATCGAGCCGCCATTGTAAAGCGTCAGCCCGATGTTGTGGTTGCCGCCAAAAGTGTGATTCCAGGGCAGCCAGTCGATGATGACGGGCGGCTCGTCCTTGAGGAAGGCGAGCGTCTCGCGCAGCATCACCTGGTTGGCGCAGATCATGCGCTGGGTGTTGATGACCGCCTTGGGGTTGCCGGTCGAGCCCGAGGTCAGCAGGAATTTCGCGATGGTGTCGGGGCCGATCTTGCCGTGGACCTCGTCCAGATCGCCGCGGATTGGCGTTGCCATGAGGTCGGCGAGCAAGGTGACGTCGCGGCCCGGCACATGGCCGTAGGACGCGGCGATCTCGGTGCCGAGCGAGACGTTGGCCGCGAGCGCGTCGGCGAACTTGTCGGCGTCCTCGGCGAAGACGAGGCCGGGCGTCAGCAGCTTCATCAGGTAGGAGAGTTTGCCGTAATCCTTGGATACCAGCGAATAGGCCGGCGACACCGGGCAGAACGGAATGCCGGCATAGAACGCGCCGAACGCCAGCAATGCGTGGTCGATCGAATTGCCGGAGAGGATGACGACCGGCCGCTCCGCCGACAGCCCGCGCGCAATGAGCCCTGAGGCGATGTGCCGGCTCGCGGCGAGCAGCTCGGCATAGCTGATCTTGCGCCAGAAGCGGCCACCTTCGCGCTCGGCCATGAAGACGCGATCCGGCGTCGCGCTCGCCCAGTGATGCAGGCGGTCGGTGATGCGGGCCGGATAGTCGCCGAGCGGCTGTTGGGGCCGCAGGTAAATCGTGCCGTCGTCGCGCCGCTCGATGTTGACGACGGGATCGCCGAACGAAATGGGCCGCAGCGGGGAAGTGCTCGCGCCGCGCTCCATGCTGGAAGAGGACGACGGCTGCGCGCTCATGATTTCGGCTTCACCTTTGCGGTCTTGTGTTCGAGGAACTCGCGGATCCTGCGCTTGGCTTCCTTGTCGCTCTGCGCCACCGTTGCCATCAGCGATTCCATCAACAGGCCGGTCTGCGGATTGGCCTCCGCGATCATCGGCAGTGCCTGCAGGACGGCGAAATTCGTCAGCGGCGCGTTGGAGGCGACCTTGGTCGCAAGCTCCATCGCCTTGCCGAGGCCGTTGCCGGCTTCCGTGACATATTGCGCAAAGCCGTAGGAGGTGCCTTCGGTCGCGGAATAGACGCGGCCGGTCAGCATCATGTCCATCATTCTGGCAACGCCGATCAGCCGCGGCAGGCGCACCGAACCGCCGCCACCGACGAAGATGCCGCGCTGCCCCTCCGGCAGCGCGAAATAGGTCGAGGGCTCGGCGACACGGATATGGGCCGCGCAGGCGAGCTCCAGTCCGCCGCCGATCACGGCGCCCCTGAGCGCCGCGATCACGGGCACGCGGCTGTACTGGATACGGTCGAACACCCGGTGCCACATCTGGGAATGGAGAAGGCCGCCGGTGGCGTCATGGTCGGTCAGTTCGGAAAGATCGAGACCGCTGGAGAAGTGGTCGCCGATGCCGTGGATGACGACCGCGCCGATATCCTCGGGCAGGGACGCAAAACACTCGCCGATTTCCAGGATGATGCCGTCGTTGAGCGCATTGCGCTTGGCCGGCCGATTCAGGCCGACGGTCAAAACCCGGTCCGCCCGCTCGATCTTCAAAAGCCCGGAGGCGCCCGCGTCAGCGGTCTCGGCGTTTCCCTGTGTCATTTGCGTCCTTGTCAGAATAGTTATGTTGTATAACGAATTCCGGGGGAGTCAACAAGGGGCTGGGCGCCTCTTGGGCCAGTCAGGCGGGCAAAAGGCGCCTTCCGAACGCGGTGTCGTCCCGGCGAAGGCCGGGATCCATAACCACAGGGAGAAGTTTGGCGAAGACAAGTCGTTCGGTACTCCGACTATCCGCGATCGACAGATCACGCGGTATGGGTCCCGGCCTTCGCCGGAACGACGCGAAGGGCACTGAAGCGTTCACATCACCTGATGCACGTCGATCACCACGCGATCCGCATGCCGCGCTGCTGAACCGACGAAGATGTGCTCCATCAGCCAGCGATACTTCTCATGCCCGGTCTCGAACTTCGGCACGGTGCGGAAATAGATCAGCTTCGGGTCCACCGGCTCGCCGCGCTTGAGTTTTTGCAACAGCTCGACCGGGCCGAAGCGCATGCCCTTGTTCTCGACATAGACGATAGCACCGTCGTCGGTTTCGAACGCGTACTTCGCTTCGAGATCGATCAGCTCATTCGGGCGGATGGTCTGGAAGTCCGCGCCGAACGGCAGCACCTTGCCGGTGATCGCGCCCGTCACCTCGCCGCCGATGATCGGGATGATGCGGCGAATGCCGATGCCGGTCTCGCCGGCGGTGACGACGTCGCCGATGCGTGCGGTAACGGTAAAGACGTATCTGGTTTCCAGCGTCGGCGTGGTCATCGCTTCACCTCATCAATGCGCCATCATCCGCGTCGGCAGCCATGTCGCCAGCAGCGGGAAGGCGATCAGGATCACCAGGCGCACCAGGTCTGTCGCCACGAACGGGATCACGCCCCTGAAGATGGTGGAGAAGGAGACGTCCTTCACCACGCTCTTGATGACAAAGACGTTCATGCCCACCGGCGGATGGATCAGGCCGAGCTCGACCGTCATGACGATGATGACGCCGAACCAGATCGGGTCGAAACCGAGATGCATGATCACGGGGAAGATGATCGGCACGGTGAGGATGATCATCGCCATGGCGTCCATCAGGCAGCCGAGCACGAGATACATCACCATGATCAGCGCCAGCACGCCGTAGGGGCCGAGGCCGAGGCCGGTGAGGAATTCCGTCACCTTCTGCGGGGTCTGCGTCACCGTGAGGAAATAGCCGAAGATCAAGGCGCCGATCAGCACGGTGAACACGGCGGCCGCCGTGCGCGTGGCCTGGAGCAACGAGGCCAGAATCTTCTCGCGGTCGAGCCGGCCGGTCGCCACGCCGATGATGAAGGCGCCGGCAGCGCCGACGCCGCCCGCTTCCGTCGGCGTGAAGCGCGGCAAATAGGGCAGGCCGTAAAGGCCGCCGATCACGAACACGAACAGCAGCACCGGCGCCCAGATGTCCTTCAGGCCGGCGAAGCGCTCGCGCCACGGCAGCACTTGGCCCTTGGGCAAAAAGTCGGGCCGGAAATAGCCGATCAGGAAGATCGTGATCATGTACATGGTCATCGCCAGGATGCCCGGGATGATGCCGGCGATGAACAGCTTGCCGATGTCCTGCTCGGTGATGATGCCGTAGACGGCGAGCACGGTGGACGGCGGCAGCATCGCGCCCAGCGTGCCGCCGGCCGCGATCACGCCGGTCGCAAACGATTGCGGATAGCCGAAGCGGCGCATCTCGGGGTAAGCGACCGCGGAGAAGGTCGCTGCGGTTGCGACCGAAGAGCCGCAGATCGCGGCAAAGCCGCCGCAGGCACCGACGGTGGCGATGCCGAGCCCGCCGCGCAAATGGCCGACAAAGCCGTTGGCGGCGCGGAACAGCTCGCGGCTCATGCCGGAATTGCTGACGAAGGAGCCCATCAGAAGAAACATCGGAATGACGCCGAAGGTGTAGTCGGTCACCGTGCGCATCGAGGTCTGGCCGACCAGCTTCAGCGCCGGCGTGGCGCCGACGAGATAGGAGAAGCCGGAGACGCCGACAAGGCCCATGGCCATGCCGACCGGCACGCGCAGCAGCATCAGGGCAAACAGGGAAACAAAGCCGATAACGGCGACGGCATCGGTGCTCATGATCACTCCGTCGCCTTCAGCTTGGGGTCGTGCATTTCTTCGGGATGGAAGATCAACCGGTAGGTGCGGATCGCGATCAGGAGCACGGCCGAGACGTCGCCGATCCAGGCGATCGCGAAGAACGGCCAGGTCGGCATGTGCATGTCGAAGGTCTGGACGTTGTCGTTGTAGGTGCCGCGCACCTTGTCGAACAGCGTCCAGGTCTGCACCGTCACCACGAACAGCAGCACCAGTGTCGCGAACACGTCGATCCAGCGCTGGTAGCGCGGCCCGACATTGCCCCAGACCAAATCGACCGTGATGTGGGTGCCGCGATAGGAGGTCGCGGCGATGCCCCAGAAGATGAGGATGCCGAGCAGCATGCGGCCGATGTCGAAGCTATCCGGGATCGCGTAGTTCAGCGTGTTGCGCAGCAGCACCGACAGGAAGATGTCGAGCGCGACGATGCCGACGAAAGCCGCGGCGATCCATTCGATCGAATCGATAACGCGATCCATCCAGCTGCGCTTCATGGAGTGGTCCTAAGTGATGTCATTCTCGTTCCCGACCCGGCTGCTGCTCTTCGCCTCTCCCCGCGTGCGGGGAGAGGCCGCATCGCATCGTAGATGCGATGCGGGTGAGGGGGACTCTCCACGAGTCCATCTCTCACTATTTTTGCGGAAGCAGCCCCTCACCCCAACCCTCTCCCCGTAAGGACGGGGAGAGGGGGAGGAGAGACCGATCGCGTCGCAGCGTCACTCCGCCAGCGCGTTGTACTTCTTCAGCGACGCCTTCAGCTCGCTAAGCGCCGCGTCCGGATCCGCGCCGGCCTTCTTCGCGCCGTCAGTCCAGGTCTTCACCAGCGGCTCGGCGGCCTTCTTCCAGGCGGCGGTCTGCTCGGGCGTCAGCTTGTAGACCTCGTGGCTGGACTCCGCCTTGACCTTGTCGATGCCGGCATCCTCGAACTTGCCCCAATGCTCGCCGACCACACCGGCCATCTCGACCGTGCAATTCTTGTCGATCGCGGCCTTCTGCTTGTCGGACATCGCGTTGTACTTGTCCTTGTTCATGACGAACACGAACGTCGTGGTGTAGAGCGGCGCCTCCATGTCGTATTTGGTCACCTTGTCGATGCCGAACAGCACCAGCGATCCCCAGGGGAAGGTGACGCCGTCGGCGACGCCGCGCTCGATGATGTCGCGCACTTCCGGCGCGGAGGATTGCACATTGGTGCCGCCCAACGAGGTGACGAAATTCGCCATGGTGGCGTGGGCGGGGCGGATCTTGAGGCCCTTCACGTCCTCCGGCATTACGATCTTCTTGGTGCGGGAGTGAAAGGAGGAGGGCGAATGGACGAAGGCGAGGCAGTATTTGACGTCCTTCATCTCCTTCTCGGCGTATTTGCGATACCAGGCGTCCAGCCCCATCGAGCCGCCCTTGGCGTCCGAGATCAGGAACGGCAGCTCGCCGGCGCCGATGATCGGGAAACGGCCGGGCTGGTAGCCGGGATTGACGTAGGTGACGTCGGCGATGCCGTCGCGCGCCATGTCGTAATGGTCGAAGGCCTTGCCCATCTGCTGGGCCGGGAACACCTTGCCCTTGATGGTGCCGCCGGAATCCTTCTCGACCGCGGCTGCCCAGTCCTCGAGCGATTTCTGCAGCGGATGCGAGGCCGGCACCCAGTGCGAGATCTTCAAATCGAAGGTCTTGTCCTGCGCGAACGCAGGGCTCACGCTTGCGGCCAGCAGCAACGCCAGACAGGCTTTCCTCATCACGCGTCTCTCCCTCTTTTGACGGCGGGCTTCGATGGCCCGGTCTCGTTAATTAACATGTTATCTAATTGGCCGGCGCGTTCAAGCCGGAACTGGCGCGGCGTGCCGCCGCGCACTCCCCTTTTGCCCAACCGTTATATGATATAATTATCGTGCGCGGACGGCTGCGACAAGCGAGCCGCGACGAAAGCCTACAGGATCGGGAGGAGCAAGTATTGCGGACAAAAGTCGCAATCATCGGGGCCGGGCCGGCTGGATTGTTGCTTGGGCAACTGCTGCACCGTTACGGCATCGACAATGTCATTCTGGAGCGGCAGAGCCCGGACTATGTGCTCGGCCGCATCCGTGCCGGGCTGCTGGAGGAGGGGACTGTCGGGCTGCTCGACCAGATCGGCGCCGGCGCGCGGGCGCATGCCGAAGGCCTGGTGCATGAAGGGATCGAGCTCGCCTTCTCGGGGCGCCGGCACCGCATCGACATGAAGGCTGCGACCGGCAAGACGGTCATGATCTACGGCCAGACCGAGGTCACGCTCGACCTGATGAATGCGCGCAACGCCGCCGGTCTCACCTCGGTCTACGAGGCCAGGGACGTGCAGCCGCATGATTTCGACGGCAGTCACCCGCGCGTAACCTACGTGAAGGATGGCGTCACCCACACCATCGATTGCGATTTTATCGCCGGCTGCGACGGCTTTCACGGCGTCAGCCGCGCCAGCGTTCCGGCTTCGGCGATCGAGGAGTTCGAGCGCATCTATCCGTTCGGCTGGCTCGGCATCCTCTCCGAGACGCCGCCGGTCAGCCACGAGTTGATCTATTCCAACCACGCCCGCGGCTTTGCGCTCTGCACCATGCGTTCGACCAAACGCAGCCGTTACTATGTACAGTGTGCGCTCGACGACCATGTCGACCAATGGCCCGACGACCGCTTCTGGGACGAGCTCAAGCGCCGCCTCGACCAGGACGCCGCCGATAGCCTGATCACGGGACCCTCGATCGAGAAGAGCATTGCGCCGCTGCGCAGCTTCGTCGCCGAGCCGATGCGCTTCGGCAGGATGTTTCTGTGCGGCGATGCCGCCCATATCGTGCCGCCGACCGGCGCCAAGGGGCTGAACCTGGCCGCGAGCGACGCGCATTATCTGTCGAGCGCGTTCCGCGAGTTCTACGATGAAAAATCCAGCGCCGGCATTGACGGCTATTCGGCGAAGGCACTGGCGCGGGTCTGGAAGGCCGTGCGCTTCTCCTGGTGGATGACCTCGATGCTGCACAAATTCCCCGACACCGGCACGATCGGCGCGCGCATCCAGCTCGCCGAGCTCGACTATGTCACGCAGTCGCAGGCCGCGATGACATCGCTGTCGGAGAATTATGTGGGGCTGCCGTTTTAGGACGGAGCCGTAGGGTGGGTAAAGCGAAGCGTGCCCACCACCGTAGTCTTTCGCGCGAGATGGTGGGCACGGCGCTGCGCACCTTTGCCCACCCCCACGAGTGCTCGCGTCGGCGCCACTCCTTTCAAACACCCGCGCAAATGCCGTTTAAAACTTTGTAGGTGATGCAACCGTCACGTCCCTCGCGTTCAATGGTCGCAGCCACCAATGCGAGACAGACATGACCAGCACCGACATTCCCGCCGGCTTCGAGCCGCATTTCCGCAAAGCCCCGCTCACCGACCCCTGGGAGCCGCTTTACTCCAGGAAGACCGACAACGGCGTCACCGTGGGATTGCGGCTGGCAACACCGCACACCAACGCGCGCGGGCTGATCCATGGCGGCCTGATCGCGGCGCTGGCCGATGCCGCCATGGGCTATAGCTGCGCGCAGGCGACGGGCTGGACCACCTCGTTGGTGACGATCTCGCTGTCGGTCGACTATGTCGGCGCCGGCGAGATCGGCCAATGGCTCGCTGTCGAGGGCGAGGCGATCAAGACCGGGAGCACGATCTGCTTCGCGCAGTGCCTCGCGAAGGCCGACGGCGCCGTGATCGCGCGCGCCAGCGGCACCTTTCGCGTCGTGCCGAAGAAGGGGTGAGGGCGTCACCCGAATTTCCACTCCGCGGTCTCCACCACGAGATCGACGAAGGCGCGCACCTTGGCGGAGAGCAGGCGCGAGGTCGGGTACACGATGTGGATCGGCAGCGCCGGCTGCTCGTATTTCGCCAACACGATTCTGAGCCGCCCGCGCCGCAAGCCTTCGGCGGCCTGATAGGCCAGCACCCGGGTCACGCCGCCGCCGGCCTCGGCATATTGCAGGGCGGCGTCGGCGCTGTTGCTGGCGAAGCGGGGATTCGGCGCCACCTCGATGTCGCGGCCGTTCTGCACGAAGCGCCAGTTCGCGGATGGACCGAAGGCGATGGTCTCGTGTGTAAGCAGTGCCTCCGGCGTCTTCGGCTCGCCGTGGCGCTTGAGATAGCCTGGCGTCGCCACCACGATCCGCCGCATCTCGCCGACCTGGCGCGCGACGAGGGAGGAGTCGGCGAGATGGCCGATCCGCACCGCGACGTCGACGGCATCTTCCACGAGATTGACGAGGTTGTCCGACAGACGCAATTCGCAGGCGACCTCGGGATAGCGCTTGAGGTAGGCGGTCATGACAGGCCCGACATGGAGCCGACCGAAGCCGACCGGCGCCGACACCACCAGCCGCCCGCTCGGCCGGTTGCGCTCCTCCCGTGCCGAGCCGTCGGCTTCCTCGACATCGGCGAGGATGCGACGCGCACGCTCCAGATAACGCGTGCCGACGTCGGTCAGGGTCACTTGGCGGGTGGTCCGCTGCAACAGCCGCGCGCCGAGATGCTCCTCCAGCGCCGCGATCAGCCGCGTTACCGCGGAGGGCGACAGCCGCAGCTTTCGTGCCGCCGGCGCGAAGCCGCGCAAATCGGCGACGGTGACGAAAACATGCATGGCTTCAAGGCGGTCCATGGCATTATTGCATATAACGCAATGATGAAGTGTCAAGTGGCCTGATTGTTTTAGCCGGCGGGAGGTCCATCTTAGGTCGCGAAGACGCAAGGACGCGCCGGGATTTCAGGAGATGGTCCGATGACGGCAACTCACACCTACGCCAGCGACGTGGCATTCACGCCGGCGGTGAAGTCGATCCAGACCCGAAAGGGATCACGCGAAGGCTATGCGCATGCCGAGCAGCGCGGCTGGCGCACCGAGGTCGATGAAAACCTCGCGGCGTTCCTTACCGACGCCAACAGTTTTTATCTCGCCACGGCCTCGGCCGACGGCCAGCCCTACATCCAGCATCGTGGCGGCCCGAAGGGCTTCTTGAAGGTGCTGGACAAGCAAACGCTGGCTTTCACTGACTATGCCGGCAATCGTCAATATATCACCCAGGGAAACCTGTCCGAAAATCCCAAGGCCTACATCTTCGTGATGGACTACGCCCATCGCCGCCGGGTGAAGATCTGGGGCGAGGCGCGGGTGGTCGAGGACGACGAGGCGCTGACGACATCGCTGATGCCGAAAGGCTATCGCGCGCGGCCGGAGCAGGTGATCCTGTTCAAGATCGAAGCGTGGGACACAAACTGCCCGCAGCACATCCCGCAGAAGTTCGATGCTGGCGATGTGGCCGCGGCGTTGGCGGCAAGGGATACGAGGATTGCGGAGCTGGAGGCGGAGGTCGCGGCGCTGAAGGGGAGAAGGCGGCTGGAGTGTCGTAACGAGCCGCTCGCCTACCCTCCCCTGGAGAGGAGTTATAATTTTGTTGCACTGGATGAAGTGCTATCTTCCCCACAACGCAGGGTGGCAATCGCCGCCAATGACCAGGGGAAACCGTCCGATGAGCCAGTTGGAAATTAGAGCGCTTGAGACTCACTTTGAGGGCTTCAAACAAGACCGTTATCCGGCCTTACCCGTGTCTGAGGCGTTTGAGCGATTTACGACTGTACAAATCCTCAAGGACGAGGACCTAAACGACGACGAACTCGAGTCGGGGATTCTGGGAGGCGGCGACGATGGCGGCATCGATGGGATGTACTTCTTTGTAAACAGGAATCTCGTTCAAGATGAAGCCGACCTGCCAACTGACGCGATTTCAGCGCGCCTCGTTATCGTGCAGGCTAAGTATGAAAGCGGATTTGGAGAGAATGCGATTGTAAAAATGGAGGCGTTTGCTCGCGATTTGCTTGATTACTCTCGGAACGTGGATGGCATGACTTATCTCAGCGCTGGCGTTCGCGACACAATTCGCAACTTTCGCACCAGCTACGACAAAATCTTGGGCAAGAAGCACTCTATGGCGGTTGCGTTTGCGTATGCCAGCAAGAGTGACCAACTACCAAATCCTAAAGTCGTCTTGCGCGTAGAGAATCTAAAGGCATACGTGCGCGATCAGATTTCCTATGCCAAGTTTGAGTTTGAATTCTGGGATTGCCGCAGGCTGTTGATAGCCGCGCGACGCAGTCCAGCTACGACTGAAACCATCGACTATGTGAAAGAGTTTACGACTAACGACGGATCAGCGGTCTGTCTGGTCAAGCTCGGGAGCTTGGCCTCCCTGCTGCGGGACGAAAACGGCGAGATTCGTCGCCCGCTATTGGAGCCAAACGTTAGGGATTACCAGGGCGAGAAGAATCCAACGAACACTGCAATTCGCGAAACTCTCGGTGAGCAGAACCAACCCGAATTCTGGTGGCTGAACAATGGCGTTACCGTTCTTGCGAAGAACTGTGCGGTTACAGGCGGTAAGCTAATTGTTGAGCGTCCAGAAGTGGTAAATGGATTGCAGACTTCCTACGAGATTTTTCAACATTTTAAGAGCCAGCCCGATAAGGCTGATAATCGCACTGTTCTGATCCGCGTGATTGTTCCTCCTAACGAACAGATGCGGACAAAAATCATTCGAGCAACAAACTTGCAGACACCCACTAGCGACGTTTCGTTGCACGCAACAGACCCCATACACTTCGACATTGAGGAAAAATTGCGCCTTTATCAACTCTTCTATGAACGTCGGAAGGGTGAATACCGCGAGGCGAAAAAGCCCGCAGACTCGATTATCAGCATGCAAACGCTAGCGCGGGCTGTCATTGCAGTTGTGCTTCAGCAACCGAATAACGCATACGCAACACCATCGCGCGTACTCAAAAACAAGAACAGCTTTGGTCAGATTTTCAACCATGCATACAATCGCGATCTTTATGTTGTCTGCATGCTGATCCAGAGACAGGTTGAAAAGTATCTGGTCGCGCGCGGCGCTGAACTGAAAGATGTCCGGTCTATTATACGCTACTACGTAACGATGGCGGTGATTTGCACATTGCTAAATAAAATTGACCCTCCCACCGACAAGGAGTTGGCCGACTTACTTCCAACGGCGCAGAAGGGGGTTGGCGAGAAGGTGCTTGAAGAAAACACCGACCTCGTTTTGAAGGTCTATGAGAAGGAGGGCGGTACTGAGACTATCGCCAAGGGACCTGAGATGACCGCAACTCTCAAAAAATGGATAGGAGACAAGTTCACTGGTCAGGGAGTGTTCGCGTGAGGCCGGATGATAAAGATCAGTATGACGAAGGACAGGCGGCGTAGGGCCGCGATGAGGTAATCCGCCGCATGGCGAACATCCCACCGCAGCCGAAAACTATTCCTCAACCCTCCCCTCCAGAGGAGGGTAAGATCACAACCCGCTCGCGGCTTCGTGCTGGAAGCCGAGATAGCTGGCGGCAACGCGCTCGTTTGCCGCGATGTCGCTGGCCTTGCCACTGAGCACGAACTCGCCGAGCTCCATGACATAGGCCTGATCCGCGATCTTGAGCGCGGCCTGCGCGTTCTGCTCGACCAGCAGCACGGAGACGCCGGCGGCGCGCAGTTCGGTGACGATGCGGAAAATGTCGGCGACGATGATCGGGGCGAGGCCGAGGCTCGGCTCGTCCAGCATCAGAAGCTTGGGCTCGCCCATCAGTGCGCGGCCCATCGCGAGCATCTGCTGCTCGCCCCCGGAGAGCGTGCCGGCGAGCTGCTTGCGCCGCTCCTTGAGCCGCGGAAACAGCGTGTAGACCCGCTCCACCGAGGTTTTCGCCTTGCTTCTCTCGATGCGGAAGGCCCCCAACTCGAGATTGTCCTCGACATTCATGGTCACGAACAATTCGCGGTGCTCGGGAACGAGGCCAAGTCCCATGGCGACGCGGTCCTCGATGTCGAGCCGCGACAGATCCTGACCTGCGAATGAAACGCGCCCCTTCAGCGGCAAGATGCCCATGATGGCGGAGAGCAGCGTGGTCTTGCCGGCGCCGTTGGCGCCTACGATGGTGACGATCTGGTTCTGGCCAACTTCGAGCGAGACCGAGCGCACGGCCTCGACCTTGCCATAGGCGACATGGGCGTCGGCGACGGACAACAGCGCGCTCATGCCGCCACTCCGAGATAGGCCTTGATCACTTCGGGATTGGTCTTGATCGTGGCCGGCGTTCCTTCCGCGATCTTGGTGCCGAAATCGAGCACCACGATGCGGTCGGCAAGGTTCATGACGAAGCCCATGTCGTGCTCGACCAGCAAGACGCTCATGCCGCCGTCGCGCAGCTCCCGCAGCAGGCTCGCGAGCCGCTGCTTCTCCATGTGGCGCAGGCCGGCGGCCGGCTCGTCGAGCAGCAGCAGCATCGGATCGACGCACAACGCACGAGCGATCTCGACGATCCGTTGCTGTCCCAGCGAGAGCGAGCCCGCGAGCTGATGCATCTGCTCGCCCAGTCCGACGCGCTCGATCTGGCGAGCGGCTTCGGCGAGCAGCTTTGCCTCATCAGTGCGGTCGAGCCGCAGCATCGAGGAGATCGGCCCGGAATGGCCGCGCAGATGCGCGCCGATTGCGACGTTTTCCAGCACGGTCATGTCAGGCACCAGCTTGACGTGCTGGAAGGTGCGGGAGATGCCGAGCTTGACGATCTCCTGCGGCGGCGCCCTGTCCACCTTGTTGCCGAGCACGGAGATCGAGCCCGAGCTGGCCGACAGCACGCCGGTGATCAGGTTGAAGGTGGTGCTCTTGCCTGCGCCGTTGGGGCCGATCAGCGCGACGATCTCGCGAGCCTGAACGTCGAAGGAGACGTTGTTCACCGCGACCACGCCGCCAAATTGCTTCCGCGCCTTCTCGACCTGAAGCAGGACGCTGGATTGGCCGGGGGAGCGGGTGCGCTGCTCCAGTTTCAACGAAGTGTCCGGCTTCTTGCCATTGGTGCGCTGGGGCAGGAACGACATCAGCCAGGGCCAGACGCCGCCGGGTGCGAGCTGGAGCAGCGCCACCAGCATGATGCCGAACACGATGGTTTCGACCTGGCCGGAGCCGGGCAGGATCAGCGGCAGGTAACTCTGCAGCACTTCCTTCAGGACCACGACGAGCGCTGCGCCCAGGACACCGCCCCAGACATAGCCGGCGCCGCCGACCACGGCGATGAAGAGATACTCGATGCCGGCCTGAGCACCGAACGGCGTCGGGTTCACCGCGCGCTGAAGATGGGCGTAGAGCCAGCCGGAGAGGCCGGCGAGCACGGCGGCATGGATGAACACCAGCATTTTTGCCCGCGGCGTGTGCACGCCGAACGCCTCGGCCGCGACATGGCCGCGCCGGAGCGCGCGGATGGCGCGGCCGGTGCGGGAGTCCAGCAGGTTCATCGTGAGCAGCGCCGAGAGGATCACGGCGACCCAGATCGCGTAGTAGATAGAGCCGGGGGAGAGCATTTTGAACGAGCCGATCGACAGCGGCGGGATCGCCGAGATGCCGTCGTTTCTTCCCAAAAATTCCAGCTTGCTGAAGAGATAGAACAAGCCGAGTCCCCAGGCCAGCGTGCCGAGCGGCAGATAGTGGCCGGAGAGACGGACGGTGACGAGGCCGAGCAGCACCGCCAGCAATCCGCTGACCACCAGCGACAGCGGCAGTGTCAGCCAGGGCGACATGCCGTAGGCCGTCGACAGCACCGCGGTGGTGTAGGCGCCGAAGCCGACAAAGGCCGCTTGTCCAAACGAGGTCAGGCCGCCGACGCCGGTGAGCAACACGAGACCCATCGCGACGAGGGCCGCGAGGCCGATATTGTCGAGCAGCACGATCCAGAACGGGGGCATGCCCGGAACAAACGGGATCGCCGCCATGACAGCTGCGAAGATGAGGATGGGGAGCCGGCTCTGCATCTTGGCGTCAGTCCTTTTCTTCCTCGACCGCAGGCGCCGCGAGCGAGCGCAGCAGCAGCACGGGAATCAAGAGCATGAAAACGATCACCTCCTTGTAGTTGGAGGCATAGAAGGACGAGAACGCCTCGACGATGCCGACGACCAGCGCCGCGACGGCGGTGAGGGGATAGCTGACAAGCCCGCCGATGATGGCGGCGACAAAGCCCTTGAGGCCGATCAGGAAGCCGGAGTCGTAATAGAGCGTCGTGATCGGCACGATCATGATGCCCGACAGTGCGCCGATGACGGACGCCAGCAGGAAGGCGATCTGCCCGGACAGCGTGGTGCGGATGCCGACGAGCCGGGCACCGAGCCGGTTCACGGCGGTCGCGCGCAGCGCCTTGCCGTAAAGTGTCAGCCCGAAGAACAGCCACAGCCCGACGATGAAGGCGATGGTAATGCCATAGACCGTGATGCTCTGGCCTGTGAAGCGCAGCGCGCCGGCGGTGAAAGAGCCGGACAGCACGGCAGGTCCGCGCTGGCCTTCGGCGCCGAAGAACAAAAGGCCCAAACCCTGAAGTGCGAGGTGGACGCCCACCGAGGCGATCAGCAGCACCAGCACCGAAGTGTGCGCCAGCGGCTGGAATGCGATGCGGTAGAGAAACAGGCCGATCATCGCCACGATCGCCAGCGACAGCGCGATGCAGACCGCAACCGGCGGCTTCTGAGCGGCGTAGTAGACGGTCAGCGCCAGCACGACGGCCGGCAGCACGATGTTGGTCAGGATGCTGCGCAGGACCAGGCGCCCGTGCAACGCCTTGCGCGCGGCGAACAGGTCGAACGCGAAGGCGCCAATGCCGAGGGCGAGCGCGAGTTTCGCGGTCCCTGGCATCTGGCCCGCGGCCAGCGAGGCATAGGTCAGCGCGCCATAGGTGACGAATTCGCCTTGGGGGATGAGGATGACGCGGGTGACGGCGAACACCAGCACCAGCGCCAGGCCGAGCAGCGCATAGATCGCGCCATTGGTAATGCCGTCCTGCAGCAGGAACAGCATGATGGTGGTATTCAAGACCGGACGCTCCCCCTCAAAGATTCAGGACCGGTCCCCTGATTATGGTGGACGGTCCGCTCACAGCCATTGAACAGCGCTGACGATATTTGATATGGTCCATAACAATTATCAAATATAACATCAAGAGTGGCGAACGATCCTCCCGAACTTAACGGGATTGCGAGCATGAGGCGATGACCGTTTCCAAAACCGCTGAAAAGTCCTCTGAAAAACCCGCCGAGACCGCCAAGGGCCGCAAGGACGCGCCCGACGGGCCTGGCGAAGCCCTCCAGCTCGGCGAGCTCTCGGAGCAGCTCGGCTATGTCCTGAAGCGGGCACAGCTCAAGGTGTTCGAGAATTTCCTCCGCTGCGTGGCCTCGCTCCAGCTCACGCCGGCGCAGTTCTCCGTGCTGCTGCTGGTCGAGAAAAACCCCGGCCGTAACCAGACCGAGATCGCCTCCACCCTCGGTATCCTGCGCCCGAACTTCGTCGCCATGCTCGACAATCTCGAGAGCCGCGACCTTTGCGCGCGGATCCGCTCCACCAACGACCGCCGCTCGCACATCCTGGTGCTGACCGACAAGGGCAAGGCCGTGCTGGCCCGCGCCAAGAAGCTCGTCGCCACCAAGCACGAGGCCCGGCTGAACGAGCTGCTCGGGCCGTCCAACCGCGAAGCCCTGCTCGGGATGCTCTCGAAGATCGCCAACGAGTTTTGACGCTTTCATTGCCCCGGCGACCGGGCATCAAATCCTGAATCGCGGGCGAGCTGGCGGTTACGCCGCAGCGAACCGGTCGGGCATGGCAGGTGTTTTCGCCGACAGGAAGCGGCGCTCGATTTCCAGGGCGGGCAAGGGAGGGCTGAACAGATAGCCCTGCATTTCCGTGCAGCCCTCCGCTGCGATCCGGTCCCGTTGCTCCGCGGTCTCCACCCCCTCCGCCGTCGTCGTCATGCCCATTCCGCGCGCCAGTGCCGCCACCGCCCGCACGATGCTGAGGGATGCCGCATTGTTTTCCACGCCGCTGACGAAAGACCGGTCGATCTTGATCTTGTCGAAGGGGAAGCATTGCAGATAGGTCAGTGACGAATAGCCGGTGCCGAAATCGTCCATGGCAACCTTGATGCCCAGCGCGCGAAGCTGGTGCAGGGTCGTCAGCGTCCCGTTCCCGTCCTGCAGCAGAACGCTTTCCGTGATTTCGATCTCCAGCCGCCGCGGATCGAGGCCGGAGGCCGCCAGCGCGCCGACGATCACCTCCGTCAGGCCCGGCTGGCGGAATTGCACCGCCGAGATGTTGACGGCGACGTGCAGATGGTCCGGCCACCGGCTTGCAGTGGCACAGGCCTGCCGGATCACCCATTCGCCGATCGGCACGATCAGGCCGATCTCTTCCGCAAGCGGGATAAAGCTGTTCGGCGCGACCAGTCCGCGCCCTGGATGTCGCCAACGGATCAAGGCTTCGAAGCCGCTGATGTCGCCGCCGTCGGTCTTCACGACCGGCTGGTAGTGCAGTTCGAACTCGCCGGCGGCAAGTCCGTTGCGCAGGTCCTGCTCCAGCGCGCGACGGCTTTGGGCCGCTTCGCCCATGGCCGGTTCGAAGAAGCAGTGCATGCCGCGGCCGTCGCTTTTGGCGCGATACAGTGCCAGATCGGCATTGTGCAGGAGTTGCTCGGGCGTCGAGCCGTCGCCGGGCGCGATGGCGATTCCGATGCTCGCGCCCACAAGAGCCTGATGTCCGTCGAGCCCGAACGGAGCACTCAGGGTGCTGACAACATCACGCGCCAGCGTATCCGCTTCGCTCGAATCGGAAATCGGCAATTGGAGGATGACGAATTCATCGCCACCCATGCGCGCGATCGTATCGCTGTCGCGGGCGAGCTGCTTGAGGCGGCGGCTGACATCCTGCAGCAGCATGTCGCCGGCCTGGTGGCCCAGGGTGTCGTTGATGGCCTTGAACTTGTCGAGATCGATGTGGTGGATCGCGAACATCCCGCCCTGTGCGAGCGCCTGCTTGAGGCGCTGACCGAGCAGGGCGCGATTGGCGAGATCCGTCAGCGCGTCGTGGTGCGCCATATGCGCGATCTGCAATTCCGCCTTGCGCTGCTCGGTGATGTCTTCGTGGGTCGCGACCCATCCGAGATCGGGCATCGGTCGGTGCCTGATCTTGAAGGTTCGCCCGTTCCGCATCTCGACGATGCTGTCCATGGCCTCGGCCGACGTGGCGACATCGGTCCGCCATGTGGCGTATTCCTCCCGCGTCATCGCCGGCACGCTGCCGGCTTCGAAGCGCAGGTCGAGGATCTCCTGGAGCGGCGTGCCCGGACGAACGCGGTCGGGCGGCAGGCCGTACATTTCGATATAATGCGTGTTGCAGACCAGCAGCCGATGGTCGGCGCTGAAGAAGCAAAGTCCCTGCGACATGTTGTTGATCGCAATGTCGAACTGAAAATTACGTTCCTGTAGCCGCGCACTGAGCTCTTCGCGCTCTGTAATGTCCTCGTGCGTCGCCATGCCGCCGCCGTCGGGCAGGGGATGGATAGTGTAGGCGATGATTCGTCCGTCGGCGAACTGCTGGACCGTCTGCTCGCTGACGACCGAACCCTCGGTGCGGGCACGGACATAGGCGCCGGCTTCTCCGCCGACGTTCAGGCCCAGTTTGAGCCGATGCTCGATCAGGTCCTTGATCGGCGTGCCCGGGTGCACCTGGTCGGGCGAGAGCGCGTACATCTCGCGGTAGCGCGGATTGCAGAAAATGACCCTGCGGTCACTGCCAAAGAGGATGATCCCGAGCCACAGATTATTGGCGGCGCACTTGAGCAGCTCGCCGAGCACGAGCGGATCAATGCTTGCGACCTCCTGATCACTTTCCGCCATGCACGTTGCCCCCGGGACGACGCGATTAGAGCAGGCGGTGGTGAATGAGCCCAACAATTCGCCCAATTTGGGACATGTTCCTGAAACTGCGGCGAACGCGAGGTTAAGGGCGGCGATGCCCGCCCGTGGAAAAGAGGAAGCCGGCGAGAATTCAGAGATCGTTAACCATGCCGTCCCGCGAACCGCACGTGGCGCCGGCGGGACGGCGATGCCGCCGGATCAGTCGACCAGGATCACCCTGATATCGTTCACATTGGTCAGCGTGGGACCCGGCAGCAACAGGTCGCCCGTCGCCTCGAAGAACGCCGTCGCGTCGTTGTTGTCGAGATAGACCTGCGGCTGCAGCCCCTGCGCCGCCATCTTCGCGAACGTCGCCGCGTCAACCAGCGCGCCGGCGGGGTCGGTGGGATTGCCGGCACCGCCATCGGCGCCGTCGGTGTCGCCAGCGAGCGCGGAGATGTCAGGCGTGCCCTTCAAGAGGCCGGCGAGCGCCAGCGCATATTCCTGGTTCGGGCCGCCGCGGCCATTGCCGCGCACGGTGACCGTGAGCTCGCCGCCGGAGAGGATCGCGACGCGCTTGCCCTGCGCGCGAGCCTGAAGCGCCAGCCTGGCGTGATCGGCGGCAATTTCGCGGGCTTCGCCTTCGAGGTCGGCGCCGAGATCGATCGTCTCGTAACCGGCCTCATGCGCCAGCTTCACCGCAGCGTCGAGCGATTGCTTCGGACGCGCGATCAATTCGAAATGCGCGCGCGCGAACGCGGCATCACCGGGCTTGCAGCTCTCGTTGGCGGGGTCGTCCAGCGCGCGGCGGACGGCATCGTCGATGTCGAGCTTGTACCTGGCGACGATCGCGCGCGCATCATTGAGCGTGGTCGGATCAGGCACGGTCGGACCGGAGGCGATCGCGGAGGGGTCGTCATGCGGCACGTCGGAGATCGCAAGCGTCACGATCTCGGCGGCATTCTTGCCCGCGCGCGCCAGCCGGCCGCCCTTGATCCGCGACAGATGCTTGCGCACGACATTCATCTCGCCGATCGGCGCGCCGGAGCGGAGCAGCGCCTTGTTGACCGCCTGCTTCTGCGCGAAGCTGATGCCGTTGACGGGCGCGATCCAGTTCGCCGAGCCGCCGCCGGTGAGCAGCACCAGGAGCAAATCGTCTGGCCTAGCCTCGGCCGCGAGCGCGAGCGTATCGGCCGCGCCCTTCAGGCCGGCTTCGTCAGGCACGGGATGACCGGCCTCGACCACGCGGATGCGGCGGGTCGGTACGCCGTAGCCGTGACGCGTGGTGGCGATGCCGACGAGGCGCTCCGGGGCGAGCCCGAGCGTGTCGAGATAATGCCGCTCGGCGGCGGCGGCCATCGCGGCCGCGCCCTTGCCGGCGGCGAGGCAGATCACGCGTCCCCTTGGCGCGGGCCGCAGGTGCGGCGCCAGAATCGTGCTCGGATGAGCGGCGGCAACGGCGGCGTCGTAGAGCGCACGGAGCAGGGGGCGTCGGTCGGTCATGACGAAAGGCCTTGAGCGGACAGAAAAGACTGGCGGCAAACGCGCGCCGCTCACCTGCCTACCGCATCATGCGCCAAAGCGTAAGCCGGCTTTGCCGTCATTCGATTGTGCAATCGCGTGATCATAATCGCTGCGCAAGCAAAAACCCCCTGCGCGGCCAGCGCAGGGGGTTTTCATCGTCGCGGGTATCAGGCGGCTAGCCGCCGACGTCGGCGCTGATCACGTCGCCGAACAGCTCCCACTTGTCGCCCTTGAACTTCTCGAGCTGGAGCTGGCTGATCGGCGCGAAGTCGGTCGGGGAGGTGTTGATCTGCACGCCCGGCAGCAGCACTTCGGTGCGGAAGTTCTTCAGGCTGGCGGCCTGCTTCATGACGTTCGCGCGCGTGAGATCGTCACCGCACTGCTTGAGCACTTGGACCAGGGTCTGCGCCACGCCATAGCCGACGATGGTGCCGTGGTCGAGCTTGTCGCCGTCGGGAAAGTACTTGTTCATGAACGCAACGAAGTCTTTCATGCCGGGGTCGCTGTTCCACGCCGGATCCGAAATGTCCTTCAGGTAGTCGGCGGAGATGATGTCCTGCGAGTTCTCGAACCCGGCGGGCTTGAGCACGCTGCCGACGGAGGCCGAGACGTTGTTGAGGAAGTGCAGCGGCTTCCAGCCGATCTCGGCATTCTTCTTGATCGCCTGCGCCGCGAATTTCGGCGTCGTGATGTTCATGAAGACGTCGGCGCCCGTCGACTTCAGCTTGACGATGTGGTTGTCGATGGTCGGCTCGGAGGTCTCATAGCTCTCCTCCATGACGATCATCGACGCAGCCTTGGCGCCGAGGCCGTCCTTCAGGCCCTTGAGATAATCCTTGCCGTAATCGTCGTTCTGGAACAGCACGGCGATCTTGGCATCCGGCTTGTTCTTGAGCAGCCATTTCGCGTAGATCTGCGTCTCGCTCTGGTAGTTGGGCTGCCAGCCCATGGTCCAGGGGAAATCCTTCGGGTCATTCCACTTGGTGGCGCCGGTGGCGACGAACAGCTGCGGCACCTTCTTCGAGTTCATGTATTTGTGGATCGCCGAGTTCGGCGGCGTGCCGAGCGAGTTGAAGATAAACAGCACCTCGTCGCTCTCGACCAGCTTGCGCGCCTGCTCCACCGTCTTCGGCGGCGAGTAAGCGTCGTCATAGGAGATGAAGTTGATCTTGCGGCCGTTGATGCCGCCTTCGTCGTTGATCTTCTTGAAATAGGCGGCTTCGGTCCGCCCGATGATGCCGTAGGCGGAGGCCGGTCCGCTGTAGGGCATGATGTTGCCGATCTTGATCTCGGTATCGGTCGCGCCGGTATCGTATTTCTTCTGGGCCGATGCCGTGGAGGCCGAGGCCGCAATGAGCGCGAGCGCAAGTGACGCGGCCGCAAGTTTGCCGGTGACAGCGGGCATTCCTATCTCCCTATTTTCTTGGTGTGTGTGCGTCCCTTTTCTTGTGTTGCTCGTTTTTGGTGACGCGGCCGCAATTCAATACGATTTACCTGATGCCTACAACAGAAAGCCCCTGCGGCGGGGTCGCAGGGGCTGCTTCTTTAGTAGTCAGGGACGGGCGTGCGTTCGTGTGCGACTGCGAGAAGGTGCATCCGTCTGAGTTGATGAACCCATCGGGAGCGAGTTTGAGTTGCGCGGCTTCAGTGGCCGAGCTCGCTCGAGATGACGTCGCCGAACAGCTCCCATTTCCGGCCCTTGAACCGCATCATCTGGAGCTGCTCGATCGGGGCGAAATTATCGGCCGCGGTGTTGATCTTGATGCCGGGCAACAGGGTGTCGGGCTCGAAATCCTTCAGGCTTGCCGCCTGCTTCATGACGTTCTCGCGGGTGAGATCGTCGCCGCACATCTGCAGCACCTTCACCATGGTTTGGGCTGCGGCGTAGCCGAACACTACGCCGGCATCGAGCTTGTTGGCCTTGGGATCGTATTTGGCGAGGAAGTTGTAGAACTTCTTCATGCCGTCATCGGCATTCCATTGCGGGTCGGAGCCGTCCTTGGTGTAGCTCGCCGACAGGATGCCTTGCGAGATCTCGAGCCCGGCCGGCTCGAGCACGCCGCCGACCGAGGCCGAGACGTTGGAGATGATGTGGACCGGATGCCAACCGATCTCGGCCGCCTTCTTGATCGCTTGCGCTGCAAATTTCGGCGTGGTGATGCTGACGAAGATGTCGGCGCCGGAGGCTTTCAATTTCACGACGTGCTCGTCAATTGCCGGCTCCGAAGTGTCGTAGCCGTCTTCCAGCACGATCATCGAGGCCTTTGGCCCAAGGCCGTCCTTCAGCCCCTTGAGATAGTCCTTGCCGAAATCGTCGTTCTGATAGAGCACGCCGATCCTGCCGTCCGGCTTCTCCTTCATGATGTACTTGGCGTAGATGCGCGCCTCGCTGGCGTAGCTCGGCTGCCAGCCCATGGTCCAGGGATATTGCTTTGGATCGTTCCACTTCGAAGCGCCGCTCGCCACGAACAATTGCGGCACCTTCTTCTCGTTCATGTATTTGCGAATGGCGCCGTTGGTGGAGGTGCCGAGCGAGCCGAAGATCAGCAGCACCCCGTCGCTCTCGACCAGCTTGCGGGCCTGCTCCACCGTCTTCGGCGGCGAATAGCCGTCGTCGTAGGAGATGAACTTGATCTTGCGGCCGCCGATGCCGCCCTCGGCATTGATCTTGTTGAAATAGGCTTCCTCGGCCTTGCCGATCGCCGCATAGGCGGAGGCCGGGCCGCTATAGGGCATGATGTTGCCGATCTTGATCTCGGTATCGGAGGCGCCGCTGTCGTATTTCTTTTGCGCCAGTGCCGGGCTGCCCATCGCAGTGCACAACGCGAGTGCGGCCAGAACGCCCGCAACCTGAAATCGAACGGCAGTCATCTTTCTCCACCCGGAACGGATCGCCGCCGCATTGAACAAGATTGATGCGGGACGTCAACAAAAAGCCCCCGCGATCGTCCGCGGGGGCTTCTCGATGTGTCGGACTATTGCGTCAGGGTGTCACTCGGTGGCGATGTCGCCGCTGATGATCTCGCCGAAGAGTTCCCACTTCTCGCCCTTGAAGCGCTGCATCTGAAGCTGCGCGATCGGGGCGAAGTCGGTGGGTCCGGTGTTGATCTTGACGCCGGGCAGCAAGGTGTCCGGTGCAAAATCCTTCAACGAGGCCGCCTGCTTCATGATGTTGGCCCGGGTCAGATCGTCGCCGCACATCTCCAGGACCTTGGCGAGCGTCGACGCGGCGCCGTAGCCGTAGACCATGCTGGTGTCGGACTTGTCGGCACCCGGCATGTACTTGTCGACGAACTCGTTCCACTTCTTCATGCCGGGGTCGTTGGCCCACTGCGGGTCCGTGGAGTCCTTGGCATAGGCGGCCGACAGCACGCCCTGCGCGGCCTCGAAGCCGGCCGGCTTCATCACGCTGCCGACCGAGATCGACACGTTGGTGAGGATCTGCAGCGGCTTCCAGCTCAGCTCGGCGGTCTTCTTGATGGTCTGGGCCGCGAACTTCGGCGTCGCGTAGATCAGCAGGACGTCGGGATTGGCCGCCTTGATCTTGACGATGTGACCGTCGATCGAGGGCTCGGACACCTCGTAGCTTTCTTCCATGATGATCATGGACGCGCCCTTGGCGCCCAGGCCGTCCTTGGTGCCCTTGAGGTAGTCTTTGCCGAAATCGTCGTTCTGATAAAGGATCGCGACCTTGGCGTCCGGCTTCTCCTTCAACAGCCATTTCGCGTAGATCTGCGCTTCGCTCTGGTAGGAGGGCTGCCAGCCCATGGTCCAGGGGAAGTTCTTCGGGTCGTTCCACTTGGTGGCGCCGGTGGCGACGAACAGCTGCGGGATCTTCTTGGCGTTCAAATACTTCTGGATCGCGCTGTTCGAGGGCGTGCCCAGCGGGTTGAACACGACGATCACCTCGTCGCTCTCGACCAGCTTGCGGACCTGCTCGACGGCCTTCGGCGGCGAATAGCCGTCGTCATAGGTGACGAAGTTGATCTTGCGGCCGTTGATGCCGCCCTTGTCGTTGATCATCTTGAAATAGGCTTCTTCGGTCTTGCCGATGATGCCATAGGCCGAGGCCGGACCGCTGTACGGCATGATGTTGCCGATCTTGATCTCGGTATCGGATGCGCCGGTGTCGTATTTCTTCTGGGCGAATGCGGCGCCGGAGGTGAGAGTGATGACCGCCGTTGCCGTTACCAGCGCAGCGGTTCGCAGTGTTCTTTCAAAAAGCAATTCGGGTCTCCTTGGCTTAATCAACGGGTTGTCAGTTCTTTCTGAGCCGGCCGACGAGTTGCTGGCCCATGATCGCGATCTGCCTCGCGCCGTGCGGCACGAGATAGATGACGGCGAACAGGAGTACGCCGAATACGGCGCCGGAGAGGCCCTTGGAGATGCCCTCCGCCATGTTCGGCACGAAGATGATGAAGGCTGCGCCGACGAACGAGCCGGGCAGCCAGCCGACGCCACCGACGACCATGCCGAGGAACAGCGAGATCGCCAGCGTGATCGTGTAGCTGTCGGGCGCGACGAACTGCACGGCGATGGCGCCAAGCGAGCCGGCAACGCCGGTGATGCCGGCGGACACGCCGAAGGCCAGCGTCTTGTACAGTGCGACGTTGACGCCCATCGAGGAGGCCGCGATCTCGTTGTCGCGGATCGCCATGAAGGCGCGGCCCGAGCGGGAGCGCAGCAGATTGACCGAGAAGATGTAGATCGCGAGCACGACGGCGAGCGAGAAGTAGTAGAGCCACGTGTCCTGCGACATCGGCAGCCCGAACGGCGCGTCGGGCTTGGTGACGACGAGGCCCTGCACGCCGCCCGTCCAGTGCTCGAGGAAGTTCAGCTTCAGCAGCTGCGGCATCGCGGTGGCAAGCGCAAAGGTCGCGAGCGCGAGATAGACGCCCGACAGCCGCAGCGCCGGCTTGCCGAACAGGTAGCCGAATGCGAAGCAGACCGCCGCGGAAACCGGAATTGTCAGCGCATAGTTGACGTTGAAGTACTCCATCAGCACCGCCGACGTATAAGCGCCCACGGCGTAGAAGGCGCTCTGGCCCAGCGAGAACTGGCCGGAGCCGCCCGTCAGGATGTTCAAGGCCAGCACCGCGAGCCCGTAGATCAGGAGCATCGTCATCTGGAAGATGATGAAGTTCTTGACGAACACCGGCACGACCAACAGCACCGCCAGCACCAACAGGGAGGTGCCCGTGCCCAGCGTCATCGCCCGCTTCGGAACCGCCTCGACGGCCGGGGCTTCCGTGACGACGTCTTCTGCAGCGCTCATGATCAAACTCGCTTGACGATTTGCCGGCCGAACAGGCCAGCGGGTTTGACGACCAGGACGGAAATGATCAGCGCGAGCGCGATCGGGAGCTTCAGCTCGTTGCCGACGCCGGGAATGTAGGTGCCGGCGAGGTTTTCGAAGACACCGACCAGGAAGCCGCCGACCACGGCGCCGAACGGGCTGGTCAGTCCGCCGAGCACCGCCGCGGCGAAGCCGTAGATCAGCACGCCGCCCATCATGTTGGGCTCGAGGAACACGACCGGTGCGATCAGCATGCCGGCGATCGCACCGATCGCGGACGCCATGCCCCAGCCCAGCGCGATCATCCAGCTGGTGTTGATGCCGACCAGCCGGGCCGATTCAGGCACGGAGGCGGCCGCGCGCATGGCGAGGCCGATCTTGGTGTACTGGAAGAAGAAGTAGAGGCCGAGCAGCAGCAGCACCGTGACGCCGATCATGCCGGCCTGGTGGGTCGAGATCAGCTGGCTGCCGAGGAACGGCGAGGAGCCGAACGGGGTCGGATACTGCTTGATGGTGAAGTCCCAGATCAGGCCGGCGGAGGAGTTGATGATCGCGAACAGCGCGATGAAGCCGGCGACGTTGGTCAGCACCGGCGCCTTGGCGAGCGGCTTGAACAGGATGCGCTCGATCGCGATGCCGCCGACGAAGGACAATGCCAGCGTGATCACGAAGGCGGCCCAATAGGGGATGCCCCATTGCATCAGCTGCCAGGAGATGAAGGTCGAGAACATCGCCATCTCGCCCTGCGCGAAGTTGAGATGGTCGATCGCCTGGTAGATCATGACCACGGCGAGCGCCATGCAGGCGTAGATCGCGCCCGTGGCGATGCCGGCCAGCACTTGGTTGGTGAACAGCTCCATCTGCCGGCTCCTCAGTAACCCAGATAGGATTTGCGGATTTCTTCGTTGTTCGCGATGTCCTTGGCGTTGCCCGACATCACGATGCGTCCGGTCTCGATCACATAGGCCTGGTCGGCGAGCTCGAGCGCGAGCTGGGCGTTCTGCTCGACCACCAGGATCGACACCTTGTCCTCGCGATTGATCTTGCCGAGGATGCCGAACAGGTCGCGCACGACCAGCGGCGCCAGGCCGAACGAAGGTTCGTCCAGCAGCATCAGCCGCGGCCGCAGCATCAGGGCGCGGGCGACCGCGAGCATCTGCTGCTCGCCGCCCGAGAGCGTGCCGGCCTGCTGGGTATGGCGCTGCTTGAGCACCGGGAAATGCGCATACATGCGCTCGATGTCGGAGACGATGCCGGCGCTGTCCTTGCGGGTGATGGCGCCGAGCTGGAGGTTTTCCTCCACCGTCATGGTGGTGAAGGTGCCGCGGCCCTGCGGCACATGGGCGATGCCGAACCGCACGATGCTTTCGGTGGAGCGGTTGTTCAGCGGCTTGCCGTCGAACTCGATGCCGCCGGTCGAGCGCACCATGTTGCAGATCGCGCGCAGCGTGGTGGTCTTGCCGGCGCCGTTGGCCCCGAGCAGCGTGGTCAGCGATCCCTCGCTAAGCGAGAAGGACAGGCCGTGGAGCGCCTGGACCTGGCCGTAATAGGCGCGCAGGTCCTTGACGTTGAGCAGTGTCGTCATTGGTCCTTGCTCCCGAGATAGGCCTTGATGACGTCGGGATCCGCCTGCACCTGGGCGGGCGTGCCTTCCGCGAGCTTCTTGCCGAAATTCAGCGCGACGACGTGGTCGGCGATCGACATCACGAGGCCCATGTGATGCTCGACCAGCAGCACGGTCATGTGGCGTTCGTCGCGGATACGGCGGATGAGGTCGCCGAGCACGTAGACTTCCTCGTGGTTGAGGCCGCCGGCGGGCTCGTCGAGCAGCAGGATCTTCGGATCGGCAGCGAGCGCGCGCGCCAGCTCGACGCGCTTCTGCGTGCCGAACGGCAGGCCCGACACGACGGTGTGGGCGACGTCCTCGAGGTCGAGATAGGCGAGTATCTCATGCACCTTCTTGTTGACGTCGCTCTCGCTGCGGCGAACCCAGGCCAGCCGCAGCGAGTCGCTGATGATGTCGCTGGAGGTGCGGGCATGGGTGCCGACGCGGACATTGTCCATCACCGACAAGTTCGGAAACAGCGCCACGTTCTGGAAGGTGCGGCCGATGCCGATCTCCGCGATCCGGTGCGGCGGGCGCGTCAGGATGCTCGCGCCCTCCATCAGGATGTCGCCGGACGACGGCTGGTACAGCCGCGAGAGGCAGTTGAAGAGCGTGGTCTTGCCGGCGCCGTTGGGGCCGATCAAACCGAGGATCTGGCCCTTGTGCATGTCAAAGGACACGCCGTTGAGCGCAATGATGCCGCCGAACACGACGCTGACGTCGCGAACCGCGAGCAGGGGCGATGTCCCCTGCGCGAGCTGTGCCTGCGTCATCTCGTCTCGCCCACTCTGTTCGGTGAGCGAAGGAGCGATGTGAACCACTCCCGATGATGACAAAGGCTATCTGATCCCCTCGGCCACACGCGCAACTTTCCCTCCTGATTTCAGCTTTTTGCTGACGTCTTTTTTGGAATGCGGCATCAGACCCCCAAGTGCCGCTTCGATGTTCCTTACCATCGCAAGCAGACGCGGTCCAATGTCGTTGATCAAACGCTCTTCCGTGAAGCGGAATGCCGGCGCGCCGCAATTGAATGCGTAAGGGCCGGTTCCGTCGTTGAGCCTGAGCGCGACGCCGGCGGCGCCGATGTCGTCGTGCCAGTCGCCGACCGAAATCGCAAATCCGTATTTCGCGACGATCTCGCCGGAACGTTCCAGCCCGTCGCGCATCTTGGGCCAACGGCTGCCGTAATGTTCGCGCAAGACACGAGACAGTTCCGCCCGATCGTTTTCCTCCAGCGCCCAGAAATAGGCGCGCCCCATCGCGCTGGTTGCAATCGGCACGCGGGAGCCGACGTCAAGTTGAACGCCGACCGTCTCGCTGCCGCGGCTTTGCCCGAAATAGATCATGCTGTGACGGTCGCGGCCGCCGACAGCAACGGCTCCGCCGGTCGCGCGCATCATTTCCTCGCGGAACGGTTCGGACAAATGCCGAACGCCGAGATTGGATAACGCGGCGTAGCCGAGCGCCATCGCGGCTGGCGCAAGCTGATATTTCTCGAAGCGGGGAACCGGCGTCAGATAGCCGAGCTTGGTCAAGGTATAGGTCAGCCGCGAAACCGTCGGCTTGGGCAAGTTGGTACGGGCTGCGATTTCCTGATTGCCAAGAAGTCCGTCGCTGGGCTGGAATGCGCGCAATACGTCTAGTCCGCGGGAAAGCGCGACGACGAAATTCCGATCGGTCGCGGTCTTCTTTCCTGTACGCTTCATCCCGGATCTGCTTCTTGCGCGGAGTCGTTGACAAGCCACGTGCTTCAAAATAACCCTGCCGTCAAGATGCGGAATTAAATTCCGCAGTGCGAAATTGAACAAAAGTTACCCCACCAAGGAGGGACACCGTGAGCGAAGTGGTCAAGCTTGAGCGTCATGACGAAGTCGGGATCGTCACGGTCGACAGCCCTCCGGTCAACGCGCTGAGCGCCGCGGTTCGCGGCGGAATTCTGGAATGCATCAAGGCCGCGGTCGCCGATCCCGCCATCAAGGGCATCGTGCTGACCTGTGCCGGCCGGACCTTCATCGCAGGCGCCGACATCACTGAATTCGGCAAGCCGCCGAAGGCACCCGGCCTTAACGATGTGCTTTCCGAGATCGAGAATTCACCAAAGCCGGTCGTGGCCGCGATCCACGGCACCGCGCTCGGCGGCGGCCTCGAGGTCGCGCTCGCCTGTCATTTCCGCGTCGCGGTGAAGGAAGCCAAGCTCGGCCTGCCCGAGGTGAAGCTCGGCCTGCTGCCGGGCGCCGGCGGCACCCAGCGCCTGCCGCGCGCGGTCGGACCGGAGCTCGCGGTCAAGATGATCGTCGGCGGTGATCCGATCGGTGCGGCGGAAGCGCTGAAGAACGGCCTGATCGAGGAGATCGTCGAGGGCCCGGCCGCCGGAGGCGAAGCCTTCGTACGAAAGTTGCTGGCTGAAAAGCGTCCGCTGCGCCGCCTGCGTGACGACGACTCCAAGATCGCGGCGGCCAAGGCCGATCGCTCGATCTTCACCAATGCGGTTGCCGCCATGACCAAGAAGGCGCGCGGCCTGGAAGCGCCGTTCGCGGCGGCCGACGCCGTCGGCTACGCCATCGACCTGCCGTTCGACGAGGGCCTCAAGAAGGAGCGCGAGGGCTTCCTGAAGCTCGTCGCCAGCGATCAGTCCAAGGCGCAGCGTTATGCCTTCTTCGCCGAGCGCGAGGCCAGCAAGATCGCCGGCGTTCCTGAAGGGACCAAGCCGCGGCCCGTGAACCGCGTCGCCATCCTCGGCGCCGGCACGATGGGCGGCGGCATCGCGATGTCCTTTGCCAATGCCGGCGTTCCCGTCACCCTGATCGAGACCGGCGAGGAGCAGCTCAAGCGCGGCATGGGCATCATGCAGAAGAACTGGGAAGCGACCGCGGCGCGCGGGGGCATCCCGGCGGATGCGCCCGCCAAGCGCATGGCGCTGATCAACGGCGTCGTGGGCATCGAGAACGTCGGCGATGCCGACCTCGTCATCGAAGCCGTGTTCGAGACCATGGCAGTGAAGAAGGAAGTGTTCGGCAAGCTCGACCAATACGTCAAGCCGGGCGCCGTGCTCGCCTCCAACACCTCCTACCTGAACATCGACGAGATCGCGAAGTCGACCAAGCGTCCGCAGGACGTGCTCGGCATGCACTTCTTCTCGCCCGCCAACGTCATGAAACTGTGTGAGATCGTGCGCGCCGACAAGACCGCGCCGGATGCCCTCGTGACCGCGGTCAACATCGCACGGAAAATCGCAAAAGTGCCGGCCGTGGTCGGCGTCTGCGACGGCTTTGTCGGCAACCGCATGCTGGCCCAGCGCGGCAAGCAGTCGGAGAAGTTGCTGTTCGAAGGTGCCTTGCCCCAGCAGGTCGACGCCGTCGTGACGAAATTCGGCATGCCGATGGGGCCGTTCGCGATGGGTGACCTCGCCGGCCTCGACATCGGCTGGCGCTCGCGCAAGGACCGCGGCATCAAGTCGGAGATCGCGGACGCGCTCTGCGAAGCCGGCCGCTTCGGCCAGAAGACCGGCAAGGGCTATTACAAATACGAAGCCGGCTCCCGTTCGGCGCTACCGGATCCGGAAGTCGAGAAGCTGATCGACGAGACCCTGCTTCGTTTGGGCCGCAAGAAGCGCGTCGTCAGCGACGACGAGATCCTCGAACGCATGATGTATCCGATGATCAACGAGGGCGCGAAGATCCTGGAAGAAGGTATCGCCGCGCGCCCGTCCGATATCGACGTGGTCTGGCTCTATGGCTATGGCTGGCCGATCTACCGCGGCGGCCCGATGTTCTGGGCCGACACCGTCGGCCTCAAGCACATCGCCGATCGACTCTCCTTCTATGCGAAGGAGACCAATGACCCCAGCCTCGAGCCCGCGCCACTGCTGAAGAAGCTCGCGGAGGAGGGCAAGACCTTCGCCTCGCTCGCGGCGGGCTCGAAAGCGGCGTGATGGTATTGGGGTGGCTGTGATGTCTCGCCCCGAGCAACGCTCTCTCCGTTCCCTCCCCCCTTGTGGGGGAGGGTCAGGGAGGGGGGTAGCCCCGGGCGCCGGCGCTTGTGGCCACCGCCTTCCCCAACCCTTCCCCACAAGGGGGAAGGGAGCCCGTCTGTCCGTGCCCGCCTCACGTTTGCAGAGTAACGACCCTTAATGACCCATCCCGGCGAACAGTTTTATCCCGAGGGCGTGCGCTGGGACGACACCATCGTCCAGGGCACGCTGCCTGACCTGCTGGCAAAAGCCGCCGCGGAGTACGGCCCACGCACCGCGCTGGAATTCCGGGATCGTCCGATCACCTACACCGAACTCGCCGCGATGGCGGAGCGTGCGGCTGCCGCGTTCCTGCGCGCCGGCTGCGGCAAGAACACTTCCATCGCCCTGTTCCTCGGCAACACGCCCGATCATCCCGTCAATTTCTTCGGCGCACTGAAGGCAGGCGCCCGTGTCGCGCATCTGTCGCCGCTCGACGGCGAGATCGCGCTGACGCACAAGGTCTCCGATTCCGGTTCGCGCCTGCTCGTCACCACCAACCTCGCGGCGCTGCTGCCGACCGCGCTGAAATTCCTGGAGAAGGGCCTGATCGATCGCCTGGTCGTCTGCGAGGACGACAACTGGGGCAAGGTCGGCACACCGCAGGCTGCGATCCCCAGCGATCCCCGGATCGTCACCTTCAAGGCATTTGTCGAGGGCGCAACCGCGCCGGCAGAGTGGCCGCAAGTGAACGCCGACGATGTCGCGCTGCTGCAATATACCGGCGGCACCACCGGCCTGCCCAAAGGCGCGATGCTGACCCACGGCAACCTCACCTCGGCCGTGTCGATCTACGACGTCTGGGGCAAGCCGTCGCGCGCGACGCGCGGCGACGTCGTCGAGCGCGTGATCTGCGTGCTGCCACTGTTCCACATTTATGCGCTCACTGTCGTGCTGCTGTCCTCGCTCAGCCGCGGCTATCTGATCTCGCTGCATCAGCGTTTTGACGTCGAAGCGGTGATGCGCGACATCGAAATCAAGCGCGCGACTTATTTCCCCGGCGTGCCGACGATGTGGATCGCGATCGCCGCGCTCCCAGATCTCGACAAGCGCGACTTCTCCTCGCTCGCCACCATCGGCTCCGGCGGTGCGCCGCTGCCGGTGGAGGTCGCAAATTTCTTCGAACGCAAGGTCGGCAAGAAGCTCCGCAGCGGCTGGGGCATGACCGAGACCTGCTCGCCCGGCACCGGCCATCCGCCCACCGGTCCCGACAAGCCGGGCTCGATCGGCCTGATGCTGCCCGGCATCGAACTCGACGTCGTCGCGCTGGACGATCCGAGACGCGTATTGCCGCCGGGCGAAGTCGGCGAGATCCGGATCAAGGGCCCGAACGTCACCAGGGGCTACTGGAACAGGCCCGAGGGGTCCGCGGAGGCCTTCGTCGACGGCCGCTTCGTCACCGGCGACATCGGCTATGTCGACACCGACGGCTATTTCTTCCTGGTCGACCGCAAGAAGGACATGATTATCTCCGGCGGCTTCAACGTCTACCCGCAGATGATCGAGCAGGCGATCTACACCCTACCAGGCGTGCACGAGGTGATCGTGCTCGGCATTCCCGACTCCTATCGCGGCGAGGCCGCAAAAGCCTTCATCAAGCTCAGGCCCGGCGCAAATCCGTTCTCGCTCGACGAACTGCGCGCGCAGCTCGCCGGCAAGCTCGGCAAGCACGAATTGCCGGCGGAGGTCGACTTCGTCGACGATCTGCCGCGCACGCCGGTCGGAAAGCTGTCGCGCCATGAGTTGCGCCAGCAGCAGAAACCATCACAATCCGCCCAACTTGCCACCCGACTTGCATCAGGAGATCGCTCTTGACCGACGCCGTCATCGTTTCCACCGCTCGCACCCCGATTGGCAAGGCCTATCGCGGCGCGCTCAACGCCACCGAGGGCGCAACCCTGCTCGGCCACGCCATCGGCGAAGCCGTCGCGCGCGCCAAGGTCGACCCCAAGGAGGTCGAGGACGTCGTGATGGGCGCTGCGCTGCAACAGGGCGCGACCGGCGGCAACATCGCGCGCAAGGCGCTGCTCCGTGCCGGTCTCCCCGTCACCGTCGCCGGCACCACCATCGACCGGCAATGCGCCTCGGGCCTGCAGGCGATCGCGCTCGCCGCACGTTCGGTGATTTTCGACGGCGTCGAGATCGCGGTGGGCCATCCCTACGGCATGTCGGGCGCGCGTCTCACCGGCCACGCTCTGATCGAAGGCCGCCGCCGCAAGGCGAAGTACGCGGTCGTCACCATGTGCGTCGGTGGCGGCATGGGCGCGGCGGGGCTTTTCGAGGTGTTGCAGTAGTTCTGGTCCAGTAGCCGTCGTCCCGGCGAAAGCCGGGACCCATACTCCGCAGCAGGAGTTTGGCGCACGAACAACAATGGCCTTCGCAAGACAACGAAGGTCGGTGGTTATGGGTCCCGGCCTTCGCCGGGACGACATTCACAGGAGGATCCGATGGATCTCGCATTCACGAAAGAAGAGCAGGCGTTTCGCGAGGAAGTGCGATCATTCTTCCGCGACAACGTGCCGCCGGATACGCGGCGCAAGCTGGTCGAGGGCCGCCACCTCTCGAAGGACGAGATGGTGACGTGGTGGCGCATCCTCAACAAGAAGGGCTGGGGCGTCAGCCACTGGCCCAAGCAATATGGCGGCACCGGCTGGACCTCCGTGCAGCACTACATCTTCAACGAGGAGCTGCAGTCCTACCCGGCGCCGCAGCCGCTCGCCTTCGGCGTCAGCATGGTCGGCCCCGTCATCTACACCTTCGGCAATGAAGAGCAGAAGAAGCAGTATCTGCCCCGCATCGCCAATGTCGACGATTGGTGGTGCCAGGGCTTCTCCGAGCCCGGCTCCGGCTCCGACCTCGCCTCGCTCAAGACCAAGGCCGAGCGCAAGGGCGACAAATGGATCATCAACGGCCAGAAGACCTGGACCACGCTCGCCCAGCACGCCGACATGATCTTCTGCCTCTGCCGCACCGACCCCTCCGCCAAGAAGCAGATGGGCATCTCCTTCATCGTGTTCTCGATGAAGTCCAAGGGCGTCACTGTGCGCCCGATCCAGACCATCGACGGCGGCGCCGAGGTCAACGAGGTGTTCTTCGACGACGTCGAAGTGCCCATCGAGAACCTGATCGGCGAGGAGAACAAGGGCTGGGACTACGCGAAATTCCTGCTCGGCAATGAGCGCACCGGGATTGCCCGGGTCGGCGTCTCCAAGGAGCGGCTCCGCCGCATCCGCGATCTCGCCGGCAAGGTCGAATCCGGCGGCAAGCCGATCATCCAGGACGCGGGCTTCCGCGACAAGCTCGCGGCCTGCGAGATCGAGCTCAAGGCGCTCGAGCTGACGCAGCTCCGCGTCGTCGCCGACGAAGGCAAGCATGGCAAGGGCAAGCCCAATCCGGCATCCTCCGTGCTGAAGATCAAGGGCTCCGAGATTCAGCAGACCACCACCGAGCTGCTGATGGAAGTGATCGGCCCGTTCGCGGCACCCTACGATGTCCACGGCGATGACGGCTCGAACGAAGCCATGGACTGGACCGCCCAGATCGCGCCGAGCTACTTCAACAACCGCAAGGTCTCGATCTACGGCGGCTCCAACGAGATCCAGCGCAACATCATCGCCAAGGCGGTGCTGGGGCTTTGATCGTACACTATCAACACGCACTCACCGTCATGGCCGGGCTTGACCCGGCCATCCACGCCTAGCGCTACGAAAGAACGTGGATGCCCGGCACAAGGCCGGGCATGACGACATCGATACCGGAGAGCAAAGAACATGGATTTTGATCTGAACGAGGAGCAACGGCTTCTCAAGGAAAGCATCGACGGCCTCTTGACCGATTCCTACGATTTCGAGAGCCGCAAGAAGTACATGAAGGAGAAGGGCGGCTGGAGCAAAACCGTCTGGGGCAAGCTCGCCGAGCAGGGCCTGCTCGGTCTGCCCTTCGCGGAGGCCGATGGCGGCTTTGGCGGCGGCGGCGTCGAGACCATGATCGTGATGGAGGCGCTCGGCAAGGCGCTGGTGCTCGAGCCTTATCTCGCAACCGTCGTGATCGGCGGCGGCTTCCTGCGCCATGCGGGCAGCGATGCGCAGAAGGCCGCGCATGTGCCCGGCATCGTCGACGGCAGCAAGACGCTCGCCTTTGCCCAGCTCGAGAAGAACTCGCGCTACGATCTCTTCGACGTCACCACGACGGCGAAGAAGAAGGGCGACGGTTGGGTCATCGACGGCGAGAAGTTCGTCGTGCTCAACGGCGAGAACGCCGACACCCTCATCGTGACCGCGCGCACCAAGGGCGAGCGCCGCGACAAGAGCGGCATCGGTTTGTTCCTGGTGCCGGCCGACGCCAAGGGCGTCGCCAAGAAGTCGTACCCGACCCAGGACGGCCTGCATGCCGCCGACATCACCTTCACCGGCGTCGAAATCGGTGCCGATGCGGCGCTCGGCAATCCCGACGAATCGCTCGCGCTGATCGAGCGTGTGGTCGACGAAGCTCGCATCGCGCTTTGCGCCGAAGCGGTCGGCCTGATGGACGAGTCGCTGAAGACCACGGTCGAGTACATTAAGACGCGCAAGCAGTTCGGCGTGCCGATCGGTTCGTTCCAGTCGCTGCAGCACCGCGCCTCCGACATGTTCGTCGCCGCCGAGCAGGCGCGATCGATGTCGATGTTCGCGACCATGGCTGCTGATTTCGAGGACGCCAAGGAGCGCAGCAACGCCGTTGCGGCGGCCAAGGTGCAGATCGGCAAATCGCTGAAGTTCGTCGGACAGCAGGCGATCCAGCTCCACGGCGGCATCGGCATGACCATGGAGGCGAAGATCGGCCACTATTTCAAACGCCTGACCATGATTGAGAACTCGTTCGGTGACACCGACTACCACCAGCGCCGCGTGGCGGATGGTGGCGGGTTGATCTGAACTGAGCCGGCCACACGAAGACTGTCATGCCCCGGCTTGACCGGGGCATCCAGTACTCCGCGGCGGCTGTTCGTTCACACAGCTTCAGCCGCGGCGTACGGGATCGCCCGGTCAAGCCGGGCGATGACACCGAACAAGTGGACGCAGGGACCCCGACACCAATGAAAAACACCCCGTTCGATCTCACCGGCAAGGTCGCCGTGGTCACCGGCTCCAGCCGCGGCATCGGCCGCTCCTCCGCCGAGCTGCTCGCAAAACTCGGCGCCAAAGTGGTGGTCTCCTCGCGCAAGGCCGACGCGTGCCAGGAGGTCGTCGATGGCATCAAGGCGGCCGGTGGTGACGCCACCGTCATCCCCTGCAACATCGCGCGCAAGCAGGAGGTCGAGGCGCTGATCGCGGGCGCGACCAAGCATTACGGCAAGATCGACATCCTGGTCTGCAACGCCGCCGTCAACCCGTATTACGGCCCGCTGCTCGACATCACCGACGAAGCCTTCGACAAGATCATGGGCAGCAACGTCAAGAGCAACATCTGGCTCTCCGCGCTGGCGATCCCGCAGATGGCCGAGCGCGGCAACGGCTCCGTCGTCATCATCTCCTCGATCGGCGGCCTGCGCGGTTCGACCGTGATCGGCGCCTACGGCATCTCGAAAGCCGCCGACTTCGCGCTGTGTCGTTCGCTCGCCGGCGAATGGGGCCCGAAAGGCGTCCGCGTCAACTGCATCGCGCCCGGCCTGGTCAAGACCGACTTCGCCCGCGCGCTGTGGGAAGACGAAGCGAATCTGAAGCGCCGCACCGCCACCACGCCGCTTCGCCGCATCGGCGAACCCGACGAAATCGCGGGCGCAGTCGCCTACCTCGCCTCGGATGCGTCGAGCTTCATGACCGGACAGACCATCGTCATCGACGGGGGCGTGACCACGGCGGCGCCGTAGTCGCCGCTCGTCCGCTACGGGCGGCGCTCGGCCAAGGTGCGTTCGATGGCGCTTTCGATGGCGCGGACGACGATCAGGGCCGAACGTTCGTCGAGATGCACGCCGTCGTCCCAACGCAGCTCGCGTCGCGGCGGATCGATCGGCAGCCAAAGCGCGCGATCCGGGAAGGCTTCGTTGACGATCTCGTTGGTGATCCGGACCATGCGGGAGCCTTCGATCTCCGGCGCAAACGGAACGTGGATCAGAAACACGCGGGTGCCGCGCCGCTGCAGCTCGTCGATGAGCTGCCTGACGCGGACCACATTCGCGCGTACCGGCACGGTCGGGTCAGCTTCGTTCATCTGCTCCAGCGCACGGTCGAGATAGACCTTGTTGTCGAACGTGCCCGGCGGCTGGCTGAGCAGGCGATCCCGCTCGGCGCGCGCCCGGGCGGGATCGGGTTCACCGTGCTTCCACGTTTCATAGCCCGCGACCGCTGTTCGCACCGGGCGCAACAGCAGCGCTTCCGTGCCCGCGCCGCCGGAAAATTTCTCGATCAGCGCGCTGTCCGACTCGCGCGTCAGGACATTCGTCTCGATCAGCACGATCTTCGGCGGGTTCGGCCGGTTCGCGACGATCTCGAGACCTGTCACCGGCGAGCCGCCCGCCAACGAAAGATTGCGGACGCGCGGCGGCGAGAAATACTCCTCCTTGAGGCGCCAGGCGACCGAGCTGCCGACCACCACGACTTCAGGCGTGGGATCCCGCACATAGCGGTTGAGACTGATCAGGCTGCCGCCGCGGGTCGTGACCGCCGGCTGCTGCAGGGCCGAGCCGAAGCGCGCCGTCGTGAAGGCGCAGGCCAGCAGCAGCGCGGCTGCAGCCGCCGCGCACTTGATCAGCCATGAAAGCGTTAAATTCTGCTGCATGTCAGAACTGGAAGTAGATGAAGGTGCTGTCGGGCCCCGCCTCGAGACAGGCGAGCGCCGCGAGCGCGCCATAGAGATACGGCTCCCATCGCCGCAACCGGCCTTCGACCAGCGCGCCGATGCCGACATGCTGGATGATAACCGGCAAGGCATAGAGCAAAGCGAGGTTGGTGAACAGTTTTGGCGGATTGGGCGTGTCCGTCGCGATGAACATTCCCTTGAGGTAGCTGAGCGCGTGGTCGAAGTTCGGCAGCTTGAAGAAGATCCAGAGCATCGTGACGCAGAAGAAACACGATGCCCATCCGGATCACCCGCACCGCCGGGCTTCGATCGCCCAGGAGCTTCAGGAACGGTCGTTCGATCACGAGCAGGATTCCGTGCGCCATGCCCCACAGGGCGTAGCTCAGGCTGGCACCATGCCAGAGTCCACCAAGCGTCATCACGATCATGAGGTTGAGGCAGGTTCGAGCCGGTCCATGACGGTTGCCGCCGAGCGGAATGTACAAATAGGTCTTGAGCCAGCTCGACAACGAGATGTGCCAACGTGTCCAGAACTCCGAGAACGAGGTCGAGATGTAGGGCAGGTTGAAGTTCACGGGCAGGCGATAGCCGAACAGCAGGCCGAGGCCGAGCGCGATCGCCGAGTAGCCGAAGAAGTCGGCGTAGATCTGGTAGCTGTAGAGGAACACCAGCAGCCAGCGGTCCTGCGTGCGCAGCGTCTCGTAGAGCGGGAAGTCCATATAGGACGTCATCTCGTTGAGATTGTTCGCCACATACAGCTTGAAGAAATAGCCGACCAGGATCCATTTCGCGGCCTCGACGAAGGCAACGTCACCGATCCGCTTGGGAACGATCTGCGGCATGAACTGGGCCGCGCGCGTGATCGGGCCGGACACCAGCTGCGGAAAGAAGATGATGTAGAGGAACACCTCGCGCAAGCGCACGGTGCGCTTCTCGCGCATCAGGTCGACCAGCAGGCTGATGTTGTGGAACACGAAGAACGAGATGCCGATCGGCAGCGGCAGCCGCAGCAGGAAGTCGATCGGCGCGGTGCCGGTGAGATGGGTCGCGGCGGCGTCAACGAACAGGAACTTGTATTTGAAGAACGCCAGCAGGCCGAGATTGAAGACGATGCCGGCCGGCATCCAGAAAGTTCGATTATCGAACGCAAGCACCAGGCAGAGATGGGTGCCGAGCACCGCGACGAGCAGCAGCGGCAGCAGCTCCGGCTGGCCGAAGCCATAGAAGAACACGCTTGCGAGGACGAGCAACGGGACCTGGAAGCCGCGCAGGGAAGGCAGGTAATAGACGCCGAACACGATCGCGACGAAGATGCCGAACTGAAAAGAAGTGAAGGTCATGCCGCCCCATTTGCCCGCCCGGCATGTAGCATTTTCGCATTCTCTGTCCTAGCCCCTCCGCACGCCTCGCTTGCCCAGACGAGCGCGGCGGGCTTGACCTTCCGCCTCCAATCCGCTCCTTTTTGGGCCGACACAATCATCCCCTCAGGGACAACGTCAAAGACAACGCCAAGGTTTGCTTCCATGTCTTTCGTCCTCGCCATCGACCAGGGCACCACCTCCTCGCGCGCGATCGTGTTTCGCGGCGACATTTCCATTGCGGCGAAGGCGCAGGCCGAGTTTCCGCAGCATTTCCCCGCCTCGGGCTGGGTCGAGCACGAGCCTGAGGACATCTGGACCTCGACCGTGACGGTCTGCCGCGACGCGATCGCGCAGGCCGGCATCAGCGCAAAGGACATCGCCGCGATCGGGATCACCAACCAGCGCGAGACCACCGTGGTGTGGGACCGCGCGACCGGGCAGGCCGTGCACCGCGCCATCGTCTGGCAGGACCGCCGCACCGCCGACATCTGCGCCAAGCTGAAAGCCGACGGCCGCGAGCCCGTGATCTCGCAGAAGACCGGCCTGATCATCGATCCCTATTTCTCCGGCACCAAGGTCGCCTGGATTCTCGACCACGTCCCCGGCGCACGGGCGCGCGCCGCCCGCGGCGAGCTGATGTTCGGCACCGTCGATTGCTATCTGCTGTGGCGCCTCACCGGCGGCAAGGTGCATGCCACCGACGCCACCAACGCCTCGCGCACGCTGCTGTTCAACATCCACACCGGCGAGTGGGACGACGAGCTCTTGGAGATCATCGGCGTGCCGCGCTCGATGCTGCCCGAGGTGAAGGATTCCTCCGCCCGTTTCGGCGAGAGCACGCCGGACCTGTTCGGCGGCGCGATTGCGATCTCCGGCATCGCCGGCGACCAGCAGGCCGCGACCATCGGCCAGGCCTGCTTCCGCCCGGGCATGATGAAGTCGACCTACGGCACCGGCTGCTTCGCCCTGCTCAACACCGGCACCACGCCCGTGGCCTCGAAGAACAAGCTGCTCACCACCATCGCCTACCAGCTCGGCGGCAAGCGCACCTACGCGCTCGAAGGCTCGATCTTCGTCGCAGGCAGCGCGGTGCAATGGCTGCGCGACGGCCTCGGCATCATCAAGCATGCCGCCGAGACTGGACCTCTTGCTGATCAGTCCGACTCGATGCAGAGCGTCTATCTCGTCCCGGCCTTCGTCGGCATGGGCGCGCCGTACTGGAATCCGCGCGTGCGCGGCGCGCTGTTCGGCCTCACCCGCAACACCGGCCCGGCCGAGCTTGCCCATGCGGCGCTCGAAAGCGTCTGCTACCAGACGTTTGACCTCTGGGCCGCGATGCGCGCCGACTGGCCAAGCTCGGAAACCGCAAGCGTCGTGCTCCGCGTCGATGGCGGCATGACCGCATCCGACTGGACCATGCAGCGCCTCGCCGACCTGCTCGACGCGCCCGTCGATCGCCCCGTGATCCAGGAGACGACGGCACTGGGCGCCGCCTATCTCGCGGGCCTCCAGGCCGGCGTCTATCCCGAGCCGACGAAGTTCGCCGACAACTGGCGCCTCGAGCATCGCTTCAAGCCGAACATGAGCCAGGCCACGCGCGAGCGGAAGCTCGCGGGCTGGGCGAGGGCGGTGAAGGGCGTGCTGGCAAGCGACGAGGGCGAGGGTTAGGCCGGTCTCGTAGCCCGGATGGAGCGCAGCGAAATCCGGGGGTCTCCAGAAGCGACTACCCTGACGCCGCGGTGAATGAGGCGTATCCACAAACTCCGCCGTCGTCCTGGCGAAAGCCAGGACCCATAACCACCGAGCTAAGTTGCCTTGGACCGCTGGTCGCCCCAACCTGCCGCAACCGCGACCAGCTGTGGTATTGGGTCCTGGCTTTCGCCAGGACGACACGGAAGGTGTGGCCGGCGTTCAGCTTCAAAGGGACGCATCCCATGATCCTCCCCGACGGCTATTCCGACGTTCCCGCCGGCAAGATCGCTGCCGTCGTCACGCATCTCGAGATGACCGCGCGCCCGGCGCTGCGTGACGATCCTCCCGGCGCCTGGACCCTTCGCAAGGTCGATACCCCCGCGCTTCATTGGTATAGCGACCTCCATCGCCGCGTGGGCGAAGAGTGGTTGTGGTTCTCGCGCGCGCGCATGAACGACGCCGAGCTCGCCGCAATCGTCCACGCACCGGGCATCGAGGTCTATGCGCTTGGCGTGGATGGCCACGATGAAAGCCTGCTGGAGCTGGACTTTCGCGAGGCCGGCCAGTGCGAGCTCGTGTATTTCGGTGTCACCGCGAAACTGATCGGCAGCGGTGCCGCCCGCTTTATGATGAACCGCGCGCTTGAGGTCGCATGGTCACACGATCTGTCCCGCGTCTGGGTGCACACCTGCACCTTCGATCATCCGTCGGCCGTCGCATTCTACCAGCGCTCAGGCTTCCGTGCATTTCGGCGCCAGATCGAGGTCGCCGACGACCCGCGTCTCAATGGCACCGCGCCGCGGACGGCGGCAAAGCATGTGCCGATTATCGGCTAGTGCGCAGCTGCCTCCCCACCCTCATTGCGAGGAGCCCTTGCGACGAAGCAATCCAGACTGTCTCCGCCGAGAGATCCTGGATTGCTTCGCTGTGCTCGCAATGACGGAGTGCCGGCATCACGACCCTCGTTAGCCGTTGAAATTCACCGCATTGGTGTTGGCGCCGCAAACCAGCACCGTGACCCGCTCGCCGCTGGCGCAACAGCAGATTGGCAAAGGCACCGCGCGCCTTGAACGATCCGGAATGCTGCAACAGCTCGAGCTTGAAAATGACCGGTGCGGACGGCAGGCCAAAATCAGCGAGATCGGCTGGACGAGCGGCGTGCGCCGTATGTGCGGGCGGATGACGGCCTCAGTCGCCGCGATCCGCTCCCGATTGATGTCCATTGTTGCTGTCATGATACCGTCCTTGACAGCGCATCCGGCGGACGCTGTCGCGGTGCCGTTGCATCCGGCGCAATGCTCCACTTCCGTGATTTTGCTTGCGCCACTGCGGCCTTGCCGTGGAAACTGATTGGCCCTGCCTTGTCCAAAGCCAGAAGAGCGCAAAACATGTTCCTGATCGGCCAATATGATTCCCCCTTTGTCCGCCGTGTCGCGATCGCGCTGCGGCTTTACGGCCTCGCCTTCGAGCACAAGCCGTGGTCGACCTTCGGCGATGCCGAGAAGATCGCGCCCTATAACCCGCTGCGACGCGTGCCGACGCTGGTGCTCGACGACGGCGAGGCGCTGATCGAGAGCACGGTCATCCTCGATTATCTCGACGAGTTGGTCGGGCCGGAGAAGGCGATGCTGCCGCGCTCCGGCGCCGAGCGCCGGCGTCATTTGCGCATCTGCGCGCTCGCCTCCGGTCTCGGCGACAAGGCGGTGAGCCTGCTCTACGAGCGCGTGTTGCGGAAGGAGCAGCTTGCGCTGTGGGTGCAGCGTTGCGAAGCGCAGATCGCGGACGTGCTGAAAGCGCTGGAGGCCGAGCGCGCCAAGGTGACCACGCCGTACTGGTTAGGTGATCGCATCGGTCACGCCGACATCGCGGTGGCCTGCGTCGTCCGCTTCACCCGCGAGGCGCACCCTCAATTGTTCGAGCCGTCGCGGTATCCGGCGCTGTCGGCGCATGCCGCCGCTTGCGAGGCGCTGGCGCCGTTCAAGGAGATCGTGCAGCCGCTGGCACCGCCGAAGGGGTGAGCCGTTTTCAGGCTCTCCCGCAATTGCAGGGGATTTCACGAGGACGGCGCGGCTTGCTCCGGGCGATGCGAAGCATCGTCCCGCGCGCGGCGGGTGAGGGCTCTCACCACACGGGGGACATCCTCCGTAATTCTCGACAACGCCAACGCGGAGACCCCCCACCCCAGCCCTCCCCGCAAGTGGGAGAGGGAGCCCACTGCCGATGCTGTTGCATCGTGCACGCCATATGCGATCGTGCTGCGCAGGCGAGGAGAAGCGTCGCTACGCAAACCCGATTTTGATCAGGATCATCAGGAACAGGCCGCCGACGACCGCGCAGACCGCGGCACCGATCAGCGGCCCCAGCGCGCCTTTCCGGCTTGCGGGCTCCAGCACAGCCTGCCCCGGCTGGTCCGGATCGTAATAGACCTGGACGCTCTTCCCGGGCCGATATTTCGCCGCGGCCTCTTCGGCGACCTCGCGCAGGCCGGAGATCATGGTGCCGTTCCAATCGACTTCGGTGCCGATGAAGTCGCGCTTGCCGACCCTGTAGGCGTAGCGCAGGTCGACCTGATAGCGGTGGACGAGCTTTGACGTCGTCGGTCGATTGTCGTGCTCGGTCTTCTCTTCGATGATTTCCTCGATCACGTCGCAATGGATGACCCTGCCCGACGCGGTCGGCCAGCGCAGGCTGGCGCTCGCCAGCCGGCGCGTCCGGACATAATCGGCGGCGAGGAACACCCCGCCCACGAGCACGATGATCGGCACCGCGAACGCGAATAGCGGGACGCCCTTGTCGGCGTAGAGCACGTGGCCTGCGAACGAATGCGCGGTCAGGGTGGCGGCGATGATGCCGAACACCATTGTGAACGCCACCAGTGCCGCGACGTTCTGCGCGGCGGCGGGCTCCAGCAGCGCCTCGGTCGGCTGCTTGGGATCGACATGGACGTCGACATGGGCGCCGACCGGATAACGTCCGGTCAGTTTTGCGGCCAGGACCCTCGTGGTGATGACGGTGCCGCCGACAAAGACCTTGTCGCCTTCCAGCTCCTGGCCGCCGGCCTGATAGCGGTAGCGGATGATGGGCTTGGCGTCGTTCCGGTCGTCCGAGGAATGCGCCGCCGGCTGGTCGACCCGCGAGACCGTGATGATGCCCTCGACCTTGTCCCAGCTCCGCGCCGCCACCATCCGGCCGCGCATGCGGACCAGGTTGAACAGCGTCAATCCAAACAGCAGCACGGCGATGCCGGCGGCAATCTGGGTCCACATCAATTGTTGGGCGTTCAGCATCCGATTCCCCTGCGCTTCGGCGGCGACCGGCATTGGTCGCAGCGAACACGCGTTGCGTTCGATGCTGCGCGTTGCCCGGCACACGCCGGGCGTTGCTTCACCAATGTCGTCCTGGCGAAAGCCAGGACCCATGACCCCAGCGGGTCATTTGGCGAGGATTGGTCGTTCGGGAGTGCCAGCGATGGTCACCGATGGACGCGGTATGAATCCTGGCTTTCGCCAGGACGACATCGAACGTCTGGCATGCGCCCATGATCGCGGCGGACGGGGCAGCGAGTATCAAACGGACACGGTCGGCGATGATGGAATGTTACAGGTGTTTTGCCCGACGCCGCAAGCAATTTCGGTTAGGCCGAATTTATCGTGCTTTTTCAACCCCATGCCTACTGTGCATGGGGTTGATTTCTCGTTTTGTGTTTGGAGGGCGCCTAGCCCGCGCCCGCGCGCTTCTTCTGCCAGACCAGGTGCACGGCGCAGGTGCAGCCCGGCGGATGCGAGGCAAGCTCCTCCGACGTTTCGTCGTTGGCCGGTGTTGCCACGAAGGTCGCCTTGTCGCTCGCGCTCTCTCGCGCCGGGATGTAGTTCAGGATCGGTGCGAGCCAGCGCTCGGTCTCGGCGACGCTCATGCCCTTGCGCGCGGCATAATCCTCGACCTGATCGCGCTCGATCTTGCCAACGCCGAAATAATAGCTCTCGGCATTCGCGAGATAGAGCCCCGACACGGAAGAGCCCGGCCACATCGCAAAGCTCTCGGTCAGCTTCACGCCGGCAGTGTTCTCGGCGTCGAGCAGGTCGAACAGCGTGGCCTTCTCGGTGTGATCGGGCTGCGCGGGATAGCCGGGGGCGGGACGGATGCCCTGGTATTTTTCGAGGATCAGATCGTCGGTCGAGAGCGCCTCATCCGGCGCATAGGCCCAGAACTCGCGGCGGACGCGGGCATGCATGCGCTCGGCGAAGGCCTCCGCAAGGCGGTCGGCCAGCGCCTTGCACAGGATCGAGGAGTAGTCGTCATTGGCCATCTTGAAGCGGTCGGCGACCACATCCTCGCCGATGCCGGCGGTGACGACGAACCCGCCGACATAATCGGGCACGCCGGTGCCTACAGGCGCGACGAAGTCGGACAGCGCCGCGTTGAAACGGCCCTCGCGCTTCTCGAGCTGCTGGCGCAGCGTGTGCAGCGTCGCGATCGTCCTGGTCCGGCTCTCGTCGGCATAGAGCACGATGTCGTCGCCCTGCGCATTGGCCGGCCAGAAGCCGACGGTGGCTCGCGCGCGGAACCATTTCTCCTTGACGATCAGGTCGAGCATCTTGCGCGCGTCCTCGTAGAGCGAGCGCGCGACTTCGCCGACCTTGGCATCGTCGAGGATGGCGGGGAAGCGCCCGGCGAGCTCCCAGGTCTGGAAGAACGGCGTCCAGTCGATATAGGGCACCAGCTCGGCGAGATCGTAGTCGTCAAAGCTCCTGGTGCCGAGGAAGGTCGGCTTCACCGGTTTGTTCGCGGCAAAGTCGACCGGCACGCGGTTGGCGCGGGCGGTCGCCAGCTTCAGCCGCTTCTTGTCGGCCTGGGCGCGCATATGCGCATCCGAGATCTTTGCGTATTCGGCCCGGACTTCGGCGGCATAGGCCTCGCGCCTCTCGGGCGACAACAGAGCAGATGCAACACCCACCGCGCGACTGGCGTCGTTGACATGCACCACGGGGCCGGCGCGATAGCTCGGGTCGATCTTCACCGCCGTATGCACGCGGCTCGTGGTGGCGCCGCCGATCAGCAGCGGCAGCTTGAGGCCTTCGCGCTGCAATTCGCCGGCGAAGAATGCCATCTCGTCGAGCGAGGGCGTGATCAGGCCGGACAGCCCGACGATGTCGGCCTTCTCCGCCTTCACGGTCTCGACGATCTTGGCCGCGGGCACCATGACGCCGAGGTCGATCACGTCGTAGTTGTTGCACTGGAGCACGATGCCGACGATGTTCTTGCCGATGTCGTGGACGTCGCCCTTGACGGTCGCGAGCACGATCTTGCCGGCGGACGAGGAGCCTTCCGTGCCGATGCCGTTGGCGAGGTTGCGCGCCTTCTCCTCTTCCATGAACGGCATCAGCCAGGCGACAGCCTGCTTCATCACGCGTGCCGACTTCACCACCTGCGGCAGGAACATCTTGCCGTCGCCGAAGAGATCGCCGACCACGTTCATGCCCGCCATCAGCGGTCCCTCGATCACGTCGAGCGGCCGCTTCGAAGCCTTGCGGGCCTCCTCGGTATCCTGCTCGATGAACTCGGTGATCCCATGCACCAGCGAATGCGACAGCCGCTTCGCCACCGGCCATTCGCGCCAGGCGAGATCGGCTTCCTTGGTCTGGGTCTTGTTACCGCGGAATCTTTCCGCTAGCGCCAGCAGACGCTCGGACGCACCGGGGTCGCGGTTGAGGATGACGTCCTCGCACACCTGGCGCAATTCGGGATCGATGTCGTCATAGACGATCATCTGCCCGGCATTGACGATGCCCATGTCCATGCCGGCCTTGATGGCGTGATACAGGAACACCGAGTGCATGGCCTCTCGCACCGGCTCGTTGCCGCGGAACGAGAACGACAAATTGGATACACCACCGGAAATGTGCGCGCCCGGCAGGTTCTTGCGTATCCAGCGCGTCGCCTCGATGAAGTCGACGCCGTAATTGTTGTGTTCCTCGATGCCGGTTGCGATCGCGAAAATATTCGGATCGAAGATGATGTCTTCCGGCGGGAAGCCGACGCGGTTCACCAAAATGTCGTAGGCGCGCTTGCAGATCTCGGTCTTGCGGGCGAACGTGTCGGCCTGGCCGACCTCGTCGAACGCCATCACCACGACGGCCGCGCCGTGGCGGCGGGCGATCTTGGCCTCGTGAATGAACTTGTCCTCGCCTTCCTTCATCGAGATCGAATTGACGACGGGCTTGCCCTGCACGCATTTCAGGCCGGCCTCGATCACGGAGAATTTCGAGCTGTCGACCATCACGGGTACGCGGGCGATGTCGGGCTCGGCGGCGACGAGGTTGAGGAAGGTCACCATCGCGGCTTCCGAGTCCAGGAGACCCTCGTCCATGTTGACGTCGATGATCTGCGCGCCGTTCTCGACCTGGTCGCGCGCGACCTGCAACGCGGCGGTGTAGTCGCCGGCGGTGACCAGCTTGCGGAAGCGGGCGGAGCCGGTGACGTTGGTGCGCTCGCCGACGTTCACGAAAGGAATGGCGTCGGTCAGGATGAACGGCTCGAGGCCGGAGAGCCGCAGGCGAGGTTCGATCTCCGGCACGATGCGCGGCTTGTGCGGCGCGACCGCAGCCGCAATCGCCGCGATATGGTCCGGCGTGGTGCCGCAGCAGCCGCCGACGATGTTGACGAGGCCATCGCGGGCGAACTCTCCAACCAGGCGCGCCATGTATTCCGGCGTCTCGTCATATTGGCCGAACTCGTTGGGCAGGCCGGCATTGGGATAGGCACAAACAAGCGTATCGGCGACGCGGCCGATGTCGGCGATATGCGCGCGCAGATCTTCCGCGCCGAGCGCGCAGTTGAAGCCGATGGTGACGGGCTTCGCATGCTGTACCGAATGCCAGAACGCTTCCGGCAACTGGCCGGACAGCAGGCGGCCGGACTTGTCGGTGATGGTGCCCGACACCATCACGGGCATGTCGATGCCGCGCTCCTCGGTGATCTCGGCGATCGCGTAGAGCGCAGCCTTGGCGTTCAGCGTGTCGAAGATGGTCTCGACCAGCAGCAGATCGACGCCGCCGTCGAGCATGCCGTTGATCTGCTCGCCATAGGATTTGCGCAGATCGTCGAACGTGACGGCGCGGTAGCCGGGATTGGACACGTCGGGCGAGATCGAGGCGGTGCGGTTGGTCGGTCCGATCGCGCCGGCCACGAAGCGCGGCTTGCCGTCCTCGGCCTCGACGCGGCGTGCGGCGTTGCCGGCGAGGCGGGCGCCTTCGCGCGCCATCTCATAGACGATGTCGGCGAGATCGTAATCGGCCTGGGCAATCGAGGTCGTGGAGAAGGTGTTGGTGGCGACGATGTCGGCGCCGGCACGCAAATAGGCGGCGTGGATGTCCTCGATCGCCTGCGGCTGGGTCAGGATCAGGAGGTCGTTGTTGCCGCGCAAATCGCGATGGAAGGTCTTGAAGCGCTCGCCGCGGAAGGCGGCCTCGTCGAACTGGAGGTTCTGGATCATCGTGCCCATGGCGCCGTCGAGCACGAGAATGCGCTCGCGCGCGGCGTCGAGCAGGGCGGTTCGCTTGGGAGAAGTGGATACGATCATGGTGTCTCAAGCCGCCTTCTGCGCGCTCTTGGCGCGGATGCCGAGCAAATGGCTGATCGCGAACACGAGATCGGCGCGGTTCATGGTGTAGAAATGGAAGGTGTCGACGCCGTGCTTGGCGAGCTTCTGCACCTGGCCCGCGGCGACCGTCGCCGCCACCAGCTTGCGGGTCTCGGCGTCTTCATCGAGGCCCTCGAACTTCGCGGCGATCCAGTCCGGCACGGAGGTGCCGTTGCGGGTGACGAAATTGCGAGCCTGCTTGAAATTATGCATGGGCATGATGCCCGGCACGATCGGGATGTTGATCCCCCGCGCGCGCACGCGGTCGAGATAACGGAAGTAGAGGTCGTTATCAAAGAACACCTGCGTGATCGCGCGGGTCGCGCCCGCATCGACCTTGGCCTGCAGCGTGTCGATGTCATCATCGAAGTCGCGCGCCTCGGGGTGCTTCTCGGGGTACGCCGAGACCGACACTTCGATATCGCCGTGCCGCTTCTTGATGCCGGCGACGAGGTCGGCGGAACTCTGGTAGCCGTCGGGATGGCTGGAATAGGCCGTGCCGATGCCGCCGGCGGGATCGCCGCGCAAGGCCACGATGTGGCGGACGCCGACCTCGTGATAGCGGTCGACGATCTCGTCGATCTCCCCGCGCGAGGCGCCGACGCAGGTCAGGTGCGCGGCCGGCAGCAGCGCGGTCTCCTTGAGGATGCGCGCGATGGTCGAATGGGTCCGCTCACGGGTCGAGCCGCCGGCGCCATAGGTCACCGAGACGAATTTCGGGTCGAGCGGGGCCAGCCGGTTGATGGTATCCCAGAGATTGCGCTCCATATCTTCCGTCTTGGGCGGAAAGAACTCGAATGAGATCGCAGGCCGCTTCAGGTACCCGTCTTGCCCGTTGGTATGGGCAGGCGTCGTCACGTCAGTCATGGGCACCACTCACTCCAAGGGCTCGCCGAGTCGTTGGCGGTTCGGCGGTCAGGTCTAGATTGGGAGAGGCTAAGATAAGCCAAAACGGCCGCACTCGACAGCCCATCAGAGATGGGAAATTGCCCACTTTCTGCACATCGATTAAAAATCGTGTGAGGTCAGAGGTCGAGGTGGGAAGACGATCTAGGATAAATCATATGTTACATCAGTTAGATAACAGAAGATGGAGACTTGTTCGGTGCAAATTTGTCCGTGGGCAATATGAAAGTCATACTATCAGCGCGGTAACTGTCCCAACGCCGCGGTGAAGTCGCGCGAGGCGGCGGCCTGCACGTCAGACCTGCGCGCCCTGCCCATTGCCGCTGCGCCGCCCTCCGCTACGTTAGCGCGCCATGATCCCGCTCTCAGTCCTCGACCTCTCCGTCGTCACAACTGGCACAAAGCCCGCCGCGGCGCTGCGCAACAGCATCGACCTGGCGCGCCATGTCGACGGGCTCGGCTATGTCCGCTACTGGCTCGCCGAACATCACAACCTCGCCTCCGTCGCGAGTCCTGCGCCCGACGTGATGATCGGGCAGATCGCGGCGGTGACCAAGCACATCCGCGTCGGCTCCGGTGGTGTGATGCTGCCCAATCACGCACCATTGGTCGTAGCCGAGCGCTTCAAGATGCTGGAGGCGTTGTTTCCCGGCCGTATCGATCTCGGCCTCGGCCGCGCGCCCGGCACTGACGGCGCTACGGCCTATGCGCTGCGCAGCCGGCTCGACCGCCGCGAAGGCGACGATTTCCTCGAGCGGCTGCACGAATTGATCCTGTGGCAGACCCGGGAATTCCCCTCGGGCCATCCCTACCACAACGTCGTCGCGATGCCCGACGATACGCCGTTGCCGCCGATCTGGCTGCTCGGCTCCAGCGATTATTCGTCGGAGCTCGCCGCGCAAGTCGGCATGGGCTTCGCATTCGCCCATCATTTTGCGTCCCACGATGCGATCGACGCGATGGTGCATTATCGCAATCGTTTTCAGCCCTCGGCCTGGAGTGCGAGCCCGCGCGCGATCCTCGCGGTCGCCGTCATTACGGCCGACACGGATGAGGAAGCCGAAAAGCTCGCCGCGTCTTTCGACCTCAACCGCCTGCGCCGCGACCGCGGCCAGTATCTTCCGTTGCCGAGCGTCGAAGAAGCGCTGGCCTATCCCTATACGGATTCGGAGCGCATCTCGATCCGGCGCAACCGCTCGCGCCTGTTCGTTGGTAACCCGGCGACCGTGCAGGAGACGCTTCAGCCGCTGATCGATGCGAGCAAGCCGGACGAGTTGATGGTGATCACCGCCGTGTACGATCAAGAGGCGCGCAAGAAATCGTATTCGCTGCTGGCAGAGGCGTTCGGGCTTAAAGCGGTCGGATAAGGCTCTCACGCCCCTGCGCTGAGCAGCGTCTCGATCCCGGCTCGCGCTTCGCGCGTCCGGGACACAAAACTACTCCATCGTCGCGCGGAACGGATGCCCCGGATACACGCCGACGATGCGGAATTCGCGCGAGAAGAATTTCAGCTCCTCGATCGCGAACGCGAGACCCTTGTCTTCGGGGTGGCCGTCGACGTCGGCGTAAAACTGGGTAGCGAAGAAATTGCCGTCGACCATGTAGCTCTCGAGCTTGGTCATGTTGACGCCGTTGGTGGCAAAGCCACCGAGCGCCTTGTAGAGCGCGGCCGGCAAATTGCGCACCCGGAATACAAAAGTCGTGACCAGCGGATCGGAGCCCTGTGCGGCCCATTTCGGTTCGCGCGCGAGCACCACGAAGCGCGTGGTGTTGTGGGCCTCGTCCTCGATGTCCTCCGCCAAAATGTCGAGGCCGTAGATCTGCGCAGCCAGGCGCGAGGCGATCGCGGCGACGGACCTGTCGTTACGCTCGGAAATGTCGCGGGCGCTGCCGGCGGTATCGGCGTGCACGATCGGCTTGATGCCAAGCTTGCGAATGATGCGCCGGCATTGGCCGAGCGCGTGCACATGGCTCTCGACGCTCTTGATGTCTTCGAGCCGGGTGCCCTTCACCGCCATCAGCTGATGCCGGACCGGCAGAAACCATTCGCCGATGATGAAGAGGCCGGAGGCCGGCAGCAAATGATGGATGTCGGCGACGCGGCCCGCGACCGAATTCTCGATCGGGATCATGCCGAGGTCGGCTTCGCCCGACGAGATCGCCGACAAGGCGTCCTCGAAGGTGGCGCAGGGAATCGGCTCGGCGTCGGGATAGGCCTCGACGATGGCGATGTGGGAATTGGCGCCAGGCTCGCCCTGGAATGCGATTTTCAGCTTGCTCATGCTCGGCCTTGTAACAGCGGCTCAGGATTTGGAAAGGATGCTGCGGGCGGTTTCCAGGTCCGCCGGCGTGTCGACCCCGCGGGGCACGGTATCGACAATGGTGAAGTCGATGCGCATTCCGGCCTCGAGCGCCCGGAGCTGCTCGAGCTTCTCCTGCAATTCCAGCGGCGAAGGCGGAAGCCGGACGTAGCGCTCCAGCGCGGCGCGGCGATAGGCGTAGAGGCCGATATGGTGGTAACGGGGCCCATCGCCGGTCGGCGCGGTTGCGCGGGTGAAATAAAGTGCGCGCATGCGCCTGCCACCGAGCGAGGTCCCGATCGCCTTCACGACGCTCGGCGCGAGGTCCTCCTCCTCGGTGTGGATCTGCGAAGCCAGCGTTGCGATGTCCACGACGGGGTCTTGCAGCGGCGGCAACACCTCGCGGATGTTGTCGATCGTGATGGTCGGGAAATCGCCCTGCAGATTGACCACGATCTCGGCCTTGCCGTCCGGATCGAGCTTTTGCATGGCCTCGTGGATGCGGTCGGAGCCGGACGGGTGCTCCGCGCGGGTCATCACGGCCTCGCCGCCATGGGCGGTCACGACGGACGCGATCTCCGCGGTGTCGGTTGCGACCGCCACCCGGCCTATCCCGGCCGCCTCCGCGCGGCGCATCACGTGCACGATCATCGGCTGCCCCGCGATATCGGCGAGCGGCTTGCCGGGCAGGCGGGTGGCGGCCATGCGGGCTGGAATCAGCACCAGGATGCGGGGATCGATCATCGTTCAAGGGCCTGGAAACGGGGCGTTTTCCGCGCCGAGAAATGGGGTGGGGACGGGCGTGAAGCCCGCTCGCTTATACGGGTTGCCAGACCCCGGGCAAACCGATATCTCAATGGCAAAACTCGGGGAAACAGTAAGGAACGTTGATTCTCCGAGGCTCGTCCTGGCGGCCGCATTGGGCCGCTCGATCCTTCTTGCGGTGTGGGGCCTGGCCGGAAATGGACTCTTTCGAACTAAACAAGATTCTCGGTGCCGTGCTCGGCACCTGTCTCCTTCTGCTGGTGACAAGCTTCACCGCCCAGGCGTTGTTCTCGCCCAAGATGCCGGAAAAGCCGGGCTTCGAGATCGCAGTGAAGGAAGACGCCGGCCACGGCAAGGAAGGCGGCGCTGCCCCCGCGGCCGCCGAGCCGATCGAAAAACTGCTCCAGACCGCCTCGGTCGAGAAGGGCGCCGCCGCCGCCAAGAAGTGCGGCGCCTGCCATACCTTCGAGAAGGGCGGCCCGAACCGTGTCGGTCCGAACCTCTACGGCGTGGTCGGCGACCATGTTGGCGAGGGCCGCGGCGGCTTCAACTTCTCGGCCGCGATGAAGGCCAAGGGCGGCACCTGGGACTTCGATGCGCTCAACAAGTTCATCGCCAATCCCAAGGCGGCTGTCCCGGGCACCGCGATGGGCTTTGCAGGCATCCCGAAGGATAGCGAGCGGGCCGACGTGATCGCTTACCTGAACAGCCTTTCCGACAGCCCGAAGCCGCTGCCCACCGCGGCCAAGTAAGGCCTATCGACTTCGATCTTAGTACGCGGCCAGGCTGAAAAGCCTGGCCGTTTGCTTATCCGGGCCTCGCGGCGTTGTTATCGGGGCGTTTGGCCGCAGCGATCGGCCAGCCGGCCTTCCAAGATGAGGAAAAAGCAACATATTCCGTCGAAACCTCGCCTATATTGGGACCTTAAAGGAGTAGCCTCCTTCAAGACAGGAATGTTGATTTGGCCCTTACCCGACGCGATCTCCTGCTCACTGGTACCGCTGCCGCAGCGCTCCCCGCCCTTGGTTCCGTAGGGGGCCTTCCTGGCGTCGGCGTGGCACGCGCGCAATCCGCCAGCGAGCCCACCTGGCGGCACGCGCTGTCGCTGTTCGGACAGGTGAAGTACCCCGCGGACTTCAAGCGCTTCGACTATGTCAATCCGGAAGCGCCCAAGGGCGGCGTCGCGCGCCAGATCGCCGTCGGCACATTCGACAATTTCAACATCGTCGTCTCCGGTGTGAAGGGGCAAGTCGCCGGTGCCGTGGCATTCATCTACGAATCCCTCACGACGGCCTCGCTCGACGAAGTCTCGACCGAATATGGCGCACTGGCCGAGGCCGTCAGCCATCCGGATGATTTCTCTTTCGTGACTTACCGCTTGCGACCGCAAGCCAAATGGCATGACGGCAAGCCTGTTACCGCGGACGACGTGATCTTCTCGCTCGATTCCTTCAAAAAGCATCACCCGATGTACTCGGCCTATTACAGCCATGTGGTGAAAGCCGAGAAGGTCGGCGAGCGCGAGGTGAAGTTCGTGTTCGACGCACCGGGCAACCGGGAACTTCCGCAGATCGTCGGGCAGCTCACGGTCCTGCCGAAGCATTGGTGGGAGGGCACGGACGCGCAGGGCCGCAAGCGCGATGTCTCCGCCACCACGCTCGAAGTGCCACTGGGTTCCGGCCCCTATCGAGTCAAGGAATTCGTTGCCGGGCGGTCGATCGCGCTGGAGCGAGTCAAGGATTATTGGGGGCGCGACCTCGCCGCCAATGTGGGCCGAAATAATTTCGACGAGCTGCGCTACGAGTATTTCCGCGACGCCACCGTGGCGATCGAGGCGTTCAAGGCCGATCAGGTCGATTGGCGCACCGAGAACAGCGCGAAGAACTGGGCGACAGCCTACGACTTCCCGGCGGTCACCGAAAAGCGCGTGATCCTCGAGGAGTTCGCCAATCGCAGCTCGGGCGTCATGCAGGCCTTCGTGCCCAACCTGCGCCGCGCCAAGTTCAAAGATGCGCGCGTGCGACGCGCGCTCAACTACGCGTTCGACTTCGAGGAGATGAACAAGCAGATCTTCTACGGCCAGTACAAGCGCATCAGCAGCTATTTCGACGGGATCGATGAGCTGATGGCGACCGGGCTGCCGCAGGGTAAGGAGCTCGAGATCCTCGAGACGGTCCGCGCCGAGGTCCCGCCCGAAGTCTTCACGACGGCCTATACCAATCCAGTCGGCGGCCGTCCGGAAGCCGTGCGCGACAATCTTCGCGAAGCGCTGCGCCTGTTCAAGGAAGCCGGCTATGAGGTGCGCGACCGCAAGCTTGTCGACGTCAAGACCGGCACCCAGTTCTCCCTGGAATTGCTGAACTCGGATCCGAGCTTCGAGCGAATCACGCTGTTCTACAAGCCCTCGCTGGAACGGCTCGGCATTGCCGTCAGCGTGCGGACAGTCGATCCGACCCAATACGAGAACAGGACGCGCGAGTGGGATTTCGACATCGTCACCAACTCCTGGGGCGAGTCGCAGTCACCGGGCAACGAGCAGCGCGAATTCTGGTCGTCGAAGACGGCCGACATCGCGGGTTCACGCAATATTACCGGCATCAAGAATCCGGCGGTCGACAAGCTGATCGAGCGGGTGATCTACGCCAAGGGGCGCGACGATCTCGTCGCGGCAACCAAGGCACTCGACCGCGTGCTGTTGTGGAATCACTACGTCGTGCCGCAGTGGACTTATACGAAGGTGCGCACCGCGCGCTGGGATCGTTTCGGCCGGCCGGCGGAATTGCCTAAATACGGCCAGTCCGGCTTCCCGTTCATCTGGTGGTACGACGCGGACAAGGCGGCGCGGATCGCAAAGAAGTCGTGAGGGACATTTCTCGCATGGCGCAGCTTTCACGCCGGCATGTGCTGGCCCTGGGTGCCGGTGGCGCGTTCAGCGCCGTCTGGCTCCGGGGCGCGACAGCGTCCGAGATGCCCGCCGAGGCCCACGGCATGTCGGCCTTCGGCGACCTCAAATATCCCGCCGACTTCAATCACTTCGACTACGTCAATGTCGACGCGCCGAAGGGCGGTACCTTCTCGCTGATCCCGTCGGTGCGCGCCTACAACCAGTCCTACCAGACCTTCAACTCGCTCAATGCCTTCATCCTCAAAGGCGATGGCGCGCAGGGCATGGACATGACCTTTGCGCCGCTGATGGTGCGAGCCAATGACGAACCGGACGGGATGTATGGGCTTGCCGCCAAGTCTGTAACTATATCGGCAGACAGGCTGGTCTATCGCTTCAGCATGCGGTCCGAGGCGAAATTCCATGACGGCACCAAGCTCACTGCTCACGATGCGGCGTTTTCGCTGACGTCGCTGAAGACGAAAGGCCATCCGCTGATCATCGTGCAGATGCGCGACATGGTCAGCGCGGAAGCCGTTGACGATGCAACACTTGTTGTGACCTTCGCCAAGGGACGCGCGCGCGACGTGCCGCTCTATGTGGCGAGCCTGCCGATCTTCTCGAAAGCCTACTATGCCTCCCGTCCGTTCGATGAAACGTCGCTTGATATTCCGTTGGGTTCGGGCCCGTACAAGGTCGGAAAGTTCGAGGTCAACCGCTACATCGAGTTCGAGCGGGTGAAGGACTGGTGGGCTGCCGATCTGCCCCCCTGTCGTGGCAGCTACAATTTCGACGTCGTGCGCTACGAATTCTACCGCGACCGGGATGTCGCCTTCGAAGGTTTTACCGGCAAGAACTATCTCTACCGCGAGGAGTTCACCTCTCGCATCTGGGCGACGCGCTATGACTTCCCTGCGGTGAAGGACGGTCGCGTCAAGATGGAAGTCGTGCCCGACGACACGCCGTCTGGCGCGCAAGGGTGGTTCATCAACACGCGGCGCGACAAGTTCAGGGATCCTCGCGTGCGTGAGGCACTGATCGACGCCTTCGACTTCGAGTGGACCAACAAGACCATCATGTACGGTGCTTATGCCCGCACGGTGTCGCCATTTCAGAACTCGGACCTCATGGCGAGCGACGGGCCTCCGCCGCCGGAAGAGCTGAAGCTGCTGGAGCCGTTTCGCGGTCAGGTTCCCAACGAGGTGTTCGTCGCGCCGTTCACGCCGCCGGTCTCGGACGGCTCGGGGCAGGACCGCAGCCTGTTGCGCAAGGCGCAGCAACTGCTCAGCGACGCCGGCCTGCCGATCAAGGACGGCAAGCGGGTGCTGCCGAACGGTGAGATATTCAGGATCGAGTTCCTGCTGGACGAGCCTTCGTTTCAGCCCCACCATGCGCCCTACATCAAGAATCTCGCGACGCTCGGCATCGAAGCGAGCGTGCGCCTCGTCGATGCCGTGCAACACAAGGCGCGCCAGGAAGATTTCGACTTCGACATCACGATCCAGCGCTTCAGCATGTCGGCAACGCCGGGCGACGCCATGCGCGCGTTCTTTTCCTCGCAGGTCGCGGCAACGAAGGGCTCGTACAATCTCGCGGGCGTCGCCAGCCCGGCGATCGATGCCATGATCGAGAAGATCATGGCGGCCGACAACCGCGAGGATTTGACCGTCGCCTGCCGCGCCTTCGATCGCCTGTTCCGCGCCGGCCGTTATTGGGTGCCGCAATGGTATAACAAGACGCACCGGCTTGCTTATTGGGACCAATTCGGCCGTCCGCAGAAGCTGCCGCGTTATGCCAACGGCGTCGGCGCCCCCGACATCTGGTGGTACGATGGCGGCAAGGCCGCCAAGCTCGAGCAGGCGAAACAGCCATGAGCGCCTATATCGCCCGCCGCATCCTGCTGATGATCCCGACCTTGCTCGGGATCCTCTTCGTCTCCTTCATCGTCGTGCAGTTCGCGCCGGGCGGGCCGGTCGAGCGCGTGATCGCGCAGCTCTCGGGCGCCGATACCGGCGGGACCTCGCGCATCTCGGGCGGCAGCGACTTTGCGCAGCGCGCCCCTGGGCAGCTAGGGGCCGGTGGTGACGCCATCAACTCGAAATATCGCGGCGCGCAAGGCCTCGATCCCGATTTCATCAAGAAGCTGGAAGTGCAGTTCGGCTTCGACAAGCCGGCCCCGGAGCGCTTCGCGCTGATGGTCTGGAATTTCGCCCGCTTCGATTTCGGCAAGAGCTATTTTCGCGACGTCAGCGTCCTGCAGCTCGTCAAGGAGAAGTTGCCGGTCTCGATCTCGCTCGGCATCTGGCTGACGCTGCTCACCTACCTGATCTCAATTCCGCTCGGCATCCGCAAGGCGGTCAGGGACGGGACGCGCTTCGACACCTGGACGTCGAGCGTGCTCGTGCTCGGCTATGCCATACCCGGCTTCCTGTTCGCGATCCTCCTGATCATCCTGTTTGCCGGCGGTTCGTTCTTCAACTGGTTCCCGCTACGCGGACTGACATCAGACGGCTGGTCGCAGTTTCCGTGGTACTGGAAGATCATCGATTACTTCTGGCATTTGGCGCTGCCGCTGATTGCCATGGGGCTTGGCGCGTTCACCACCATGACGTTCCTGACCAAGAACTCGTTTTTGGACGAGATCCGCAAGCAATACGTGATGACCGCGCGCGCGAAGGGCTGCAGCGAGAATCGGGTGCTCTATGGTCACGTCTTCCGCAACGCGATGCTGATCGTCATCGCCGGCTTTCCCAGCACCTTCATTCACGCCTTCTTCTCGGGCTCGCTTCTGATCGAGACCATCTTCTCGCTGGACGGGCTGGGGCTGCTCAGTTTCGAGAGCGTTCTCAACCGCGACTACCCCGTGGTGTTCGGCACGCTCTTCATCTTTTCGCTCGTCGGCCTCGTGATCAACCTGATCTCTGACCTGACCTATATGTGGATCGATCCGCGGATCGATTTCGAGGCGCGGGAGGTCTGATGACGCTGGCCGCCCCCACCACGCCGATCGAAACCACTGCGAAGTCGCCGCTCGGCAATGCCGTGCCGATCACGCGCAAACCGTTCGTGCCATCGCCGCTCAACAGGCGCCGCTGGCAGAATTTCAAGGCGAACCGGCGCGGCTATTGGTCGTTCTGGATCTTCCTGATCCTGTTTGTGGTGTCGCTGTTCGCCGAGCTGATCGCCAATGATCGGCCATTCCTGATCAAATATGATGGCCACCTCTATTGGCCGTCCGTCGTCACCTATTCGGAAACCACTTTCGGCGGCGACTTCGAAACGGCAGCCGACTATCGCGATCCCTATCTGCAGAAGTTGATCAGGGACAAGGGCGGCAGCATCGTCTGGCCGCTGATCCGCTATTCCTACGATACCCACAATCTCGATCTTCCGACGCCGGCGCCGTCGAAGCCGACCTGGATGCTGACGGAAGCGCAATGCAAGCCTGTCGTCGAAAAGAAAGGCCTCAAGAGCTGCCGCGATCTCGAATACAACTGGCTCGGCACCGACGATCAGGGTCGCGACGTGGTGGCGCGGCTGATCTACGGCTTCCGCATCTCGGTGCTGTTCGGCCTCTGCCTGACCATCGTCTCCTCCGTCGTCGGCATCGCGGCCGGCGCGGTGCAGGGCTATTTCGGCGGCTGGATCGACCTGTTATTCCAGCGTTTCATCGAGATATGGACTGCGATCCCTTCGCTCTATCTGCTGCTGATCCTGTCCTCGGTGCTCGTGCCCGGCTTCTTCGTGCTTCTCGGCATCCTGCTGCTGTTTTCCTGGGTGTCGCTGGTCGGACTCGTGCGCGCGGAATTTCTGCGTGGGCGCAATTTCGAGTATATCCAGGCGGCGCGGGCGCTCGGCGTGTCGAACAAGGTCATCATGTTCCGGCATCTGTTGCCGAACGCGATGGTCGCGACGATGACGTTCCTGCCGTTCATCGTGTCGAGTTCGGTGATGACGCTGACGGCGCTCGATTTCCTCGGGTTCGGACTGCCGCCCGGCTCGCCGTCGCTCGGCGAGCTGCTGTCGCAGGGCAAGTCCAACGTGCAGGCGCCCTGGCTCGGCTTCTCAGGCTTCTTCTCGGTCGCAATCATGCTTTCGCTCTTGATTTTCATCGGCGAGGCCGTGCGCGACGCGTTCGATCCGCGCAAGACGTTCAGGTAAGCCAATGGACGCGATCAACCAACCCCTGCTCAGCGTGCGCGAGCTCTCGGTGGCCTTCCACCAGGGTGGCGCCACCACGCTCGCGGTCGACAAGGTCTCGTTCCAGATCAGGCGCGGCGAGTGCGTGGCGCTGGTCGGCGAGTCCGGCTCCGGCAAGTCGGTCAGCGCGCTCTCGATCCTCAAGCTCTTGCCCTATCCGAACGCCTCGCATCCCTCGGGCAGCATCCGCTTCAAGGGACAGGAACTGATCGACCGGTCGGAGCAGGAGATGCGGGTGATTCGCGGCAGCGACATCTCCATCATCTTCCAGGAGCCGATGACCTCGCTCAACCCCCTGCACACGATCGAGGCGCAGATCGGCGAAATCATCCAGCTGCACAATCCGACCAGCAATGCCGAGGCGCGCAGGCGGACCCTGGAACTGCTGACGCAGGTCGGCATTCCCGAGCCTGAAACGCGGCTGAAGAGCTATCCGCACCAGCTCTCCGGCGGCCAGCGCCAGCGCGTGATGATCGCGATGGCGCTCGCCAACGAGCCGGACCTGCTGATCGCGGACGAGCCGACGACGGCGCTCGACGTCACCGTGCAGGCGCAGATTCTGACGCTGCTTGCGGAGATCCGCGGCCGGCTCGGCATGAGCCTGCTCTTCATCACCCACGATCTCGGCATCGTGCGTCGCATCGCCGACCAGGTCTGTGTCATGAAAGGCGGCGAGATCGTCGAGCAGGGGCCGGTCGAGCAGGTCTTCAAGAGCCCGAAGCATCCCTATACGCGCGACCTGCTCGCCGCGGAACCGAAGCCCGATCCAGCGCCGCCGCAGCCGGATGCGCCGGTGGTGATGTCGGCCGACGACCTGAAAGTCTGGTTCCCGATCAAGCGCGGGTTGATGCGCAAGACGGTCGGCCACATCAAGGCGGTCGACGGTGTCAGCATCGCCGTGCGCAAGGGCGAGACGCTCGGCGTCGTCGGCGAGTCCGGCTCGGGCAAGACCACGCTGGGGCTCGCATTGCTGCGATTGATCTCCTCGAACGGACGCATCGTGTTCCTGGGAAAGGATATCCAGGGCCTGCGCTTCAAGGAGATGCGGCCGTTCCGGCGCGACATGCAGATCGTGTTCCAGGATCCGTTCGGCTCGCTCAGCCCGCGCATGTCGGTCGCCGACATCGTCGCCGAAGGCCTCACCGTGCATCAGCCGCAGCTCTCGCGCGGCGAGCGTGAGGAGCGCGTCGTCAAGGCGCTCGAGGACGTCGGACTGAAGCCGGATACCCGCCACCGTTATCCGCATGAATTCTCCGGCGGCCAGCGCCAGCGCATCAGCATCGCGCGGGCGGTGGTGCTGGAGCCGGATTTCGTCGTGCTTGACGAGCCGACCAGTGCGCTCGACATGCTGATTCAGGCGCAAATGGTCGATCTGCTGCGTGAACTGCAGCGCCGCCGCGATCTCACCTACATGTTCATCTCGCACGATCTGCGCGTCGTCGCCTCGCTTGCCAGCCATCTGATCGTGATGCGTGGCGGCAAGGTGGTTGAGGAAGGCCAGGCCGCCGAGCTCTTCAAGAACCCAAAGACGGATTACACGCGCGCGCTGTTTGCGGCGGCGTTCCGGCTGGAGACGGCGGGGAACGGGTCGGCGGCGACGTAGCCTCCGTCAGAGCCGCTTGATCGCGGTGACCTCGCTGCCGGCTTGCTTAATCCGTGCAATCGCCGGCTCGATCGGCTCGACCACCGTCGCCATGTGATGCGCATTGGCGTGAACCATGGTGCTGCCATTGCGGACGATGGCGACATGCCCCTTCCAGAAAATGAGATCGCCGCGCAGCAAGCTGCTCTGCTCATGCGGCTCCAGCGCGCGACCGAGGCCGGCCTGCTGCATGTCGCTGTCGCGCGGGCAGCCGATGCCCGCTGATGTCAGCGAGACCTGGACGAGGCCGGAGCAATCGACGCCGAGGCTGCTCTTGCCACCCCAGAGATAGGGTGTGCCGACGAAACGCTCGGCGACTGCGACGAAATCCGACTCACGATGATCAAGCGGGGTGAGATGGGCCTTGGGCAGATATTGTCCGTCGCGTGTCACGGCGAAGCTGCCGTCCTCGCGTGCAACCGCGATCTTCGATCCCATCACCAGCGTGTCCGCCGGCGGCAGCTTGATCGAGGGACCGGGGAAGGCAAAGGTTCGTAGCGCACTGACCATGTGGGTCGGCGCGGCCGCGGGCTTCATCAGCGCTGCATCCGGCAGCCAGCCGACATAGCCGTCAAGGGAGAGCTGACCCCACGCCCAGCCTTCGCCGTTGCGGTCGTAGATCGTGACGCGCTCGCCGCAGAACGCTTGCGTCATCAGCATCGCATTCGGCGACGGCTGTTCGCGCACGGGCGCGATCGCCTCGATTATCTCGAATTCCTCGCCCGTGACGAAGCGATCCGCCTGCACCTTGCCTTCGAGATACTTTGCGGCAAGGTCGCCGCGCGCCGGTGTCAGCCTCGAATCGAGTCCCGGATCACGCATAGCGCTCGCTCAGCAATGTGTAGATCGCGCGCGCGGCCTGGCACTCGCCGCCCTCGGGGCGTGCGGGCTTCGCCGACGGCGTCCAGCCGTAGATGTCGACATGCAGCCAGCTCCTGGCGTGCTCGACGAAGCGTTGCAGGAACAGCGCGCAGATGATCGAGCCGGCAAAGCCGCCGGATGGTGCGTTGGTGATGGTGGCCGTCTTGGAGTCCAGCCACGCATCGTAAGGCGGCCACAGCGGCATGCGCCACAACGGATCGTTCTCGCTCACCGCGCATCGTGCGACGTCGTCGGCAAGCGTCTCATCACTGGTGTAAAACGGCGGTAAATCCGGCCCCAGCGCGACGCGTGCCGCTCCGGTCAACGTGCCGAGATCGATCAGCAGGTCCGGCTTTTCCTCGTCCGCAAGCGCCAGCGCGTCGGCGAGCACCAGCCGCCCCTCCGCGTCCGTATTGCCGATCTCGACCGTGATACCCTTGCGCGAGGTGAAGATGTCGAGCGGGCGGAAGGCATTGCCCGCGACCGCGTTCTCCACGGCCGGTATCAGCACACGCAGCCGCACCTTCAGCTTCGCATCCATCACCATGCGCGCCAGCGCCAGCACGTTGGCGGCGCCTCCCATGTCCTTCTTCATGATCAGCATGCCGCTCGACGGCTTCAGGTCGAGCCCACCGGTGTCGAAGCAGACGCCCTTTCCGACCAGCGTCACCTTGGGATGAGCCGGGTCGCCCCAGCCCATGTCGATCAGCCGCGGCGCGCGGTCCGAGGCCATCCCGACGGCGTGGATCAGCGGAAAATTCGTCTTCAAGTCGTCACCGATGGTGCAGGCAAAGCTTGCGCCGAATTCGGCGGCGAGATCCTTCGCGGTTGCGGCCAGCTCCTCCGGCCCCATGTCGTTGGCCGGCGTGTTGATGAGGTCGCGCGCCAGCATCGCGGCGTCCGCGATGCGGTTGATCTCGGTCGCGTCGACGCCGTCCGGCGGCACGAGCCGGACCTCGGGGCGATCGGCCTTGCGGTACCGGGCGAAGCGGTAGCTGCCGAGCGCGAAGGCGAGTGCGGCGAGCCGTGCATGGTGCGGCGCATTGGCGAAGCGATAAATGCCCGGCGGCAGCAGGCCGGGCAGGGCGCCCGGTCGGAACAGGTCGCGCGATCTTGCACCCTCGTCCTCGAGTCCGAACAGCACTTGCGCGATCGCGCCATCGGGCGCGGGCAGCGCGAGATAGCCGCCCGGCTTTGCGGTAAAGGCGCTCGCAGTGGCGAACTGGCGTTGCACCGCGGGTAGCCGCCCGGCGACCTGATCCCAGCTCGACTTGGTGACGAAGGTGATCGGAATGGCGGTAGTCGACGTCTCGAAGACAGAAGGCATTGGCGGGTCCGGATCGTCAGATCGAGCGGGTCATACGAACGGACGAGATTTCGCAGAGTTTTGCCGCCGCTGCAATCCGCTTTGCTGCCATCGTTCAGTGATCCGCTACTCGCAGCAAAGGGGCTATGCTAGGTTCCGGCAACGGCCGTCGGTGCGAAGACCTCCGACGACAAAGCCGGCTGGGAGGAAATGCAATGGAATTTGTGTGGAGCGTGGTCACATTCATCGGCCAGGCGGTGGAGGCGATTTTTGGCTATGTCGAGCATCATCATTGGATATTCGCGTTCCTTGCCGGTGGTTACGTCTTCTATCTCCACGACCGCTCCGTTCACGCGCGGTTCGATGCTTTAGACAAGCGCATTGACGAAATCCGCAAGCGGCTCGCCATCGAATATTGATCGGGTGAGCGAAACCATCATCGGGAAGGCTCCGTATCTCATGCTGAGAGCTGCCGTTCACGCGAGCAGCCGCAGGGCTTTTCTAGCGTTGCGGTTGTGGCATTATTGGCCAATATTTTAGATTGTGTCGTGCGGTTCTGCACGTGCCGAGAGTCTATTCTTACCCCAGCTCATCTCGTCGCGGGCTGATACCGGACTGAACCTTATCGTCGAAGGCATTTCTCTCATCGTTTGCGCGGCGCGGCATTCGCAAATAAGCGACGCAAAATGGATAGATCGTTCGTCATCGTACGGATTTCCGACCTGCATCTGGACGGGTCGGGTCGGCTGCTTGCGACGATCGAGACGCTCAATGCCGCAATTCGCGAGAGGATGGCGGACTTCGCGGGCATTCCCGATCGCATCCTGCTGATCACCGGCGATATCGTGGACGACCCGACGCCGCCTGCGCTCGAGGAAGCGCTCGCCGTCATTGCGTCCTTCCGGCAGACTGGGCTGTTCACCGACATCCAGGCAATTGCCGGCAATCACGACGTCAAGCGACCGAGCCAGCGTGCAGGCCGCCACGACGTCTATGATTACCTGCATTTGCCGCAGACCTCGAAGAGCGTCTACTACCGTCAGGCCGGCCTCGATCTGGTGCTGCTGGATTCGACCGCGCGAGCCTCACGACGCTCGCGAGCGGCAACGTCGACCAGAGCGCCTATAGCGCCATGGTTTCGGATTCCGCGCGGCTGAGCGTCGAACTCGCGGGCAGCCTCGGGTCGGGCGGCCGCGCCGATTATGCCGAACCGGCGGAAAACCTCGTGCGCGTTCTGGCGCTGCACCATCATCCACTGCCGCAGGCGACCGGAGAAGGAAACCGGTTTCTCGGCGTACCCGACGAGCCGCTGATGTAGCTCGCCGCGCCCGCGACCTTCCTCGAAGCGGCGACATCGCTCAACGTCGATCTGGTTCTGCACGGACACCGACATGTCGAAGGGCTGACGCGCTATTCGATTCCCGACCCGCGCGCCACGTCGAGCGAGAGCGATGAAGCATTCTGGCGCACGATCTACGTCTTGTCCTGTCCGTCATCGACCGGGCAGGCCGGTGACGACGCCGGCTTCAACGTCATCCATTTTCGGGCCGATGTCCCACCTGATGTCCCATGGCGGCCGCACCGAGTTTCGCTTCGCGATCGCCCGCTACTCACGTCCGCGCAAGGATGGTGTCTTCAGGCCGCTCGATTCAAACCTGCCGCACGGCGTCGTCGGGCTGCCGGCCGGGCGGGATCTTTCCCGAGATCCGGCCATCCAGTCGGGCATCGAGATCGACGTATGCACGACGCTGAAACGGGATCAGGTCGCGGCATTCGCCCGCCGGCTCCTGCTGCGCGGCGCCTTCTATGCCGATGGCGAGGTGGACTGGGCCGATTTGCTCCACGTCTATCTCGCGACCTCTCACGCCTGGGAGGATCTCGAAAGCAAGTTCTCGAGATATGCACGACGAGTTTCAGCTCGACGAGCTCCGCGCGAGGCGTCTGGTCAATCGGGACGATCTTCTGCGCGAATTGCCGAGGGTCGTGCGCCCGGGCATCGATGTCGAGATCGAGACGCGGCAACGACTGCAATTGCTGCGGGACCTCAACGAGCAGGCGAAGACGCTCGGCCTCGATCCGGGTCTCGGCGGCGAGATGCCGCCGCGGACGCCGCAGTGACGGCGCGGGTCGGGAGCATTAACCGGCCGTTAGGGTTAACAGTCTATTGCTGGCGCGTTCGGCTCGATCAATCGGCTCGAGAGTCATAGCGTCATGCGTCAACGGTTCAGTCGTGAACGGTTCAGTCTTGGACGGCTCAGCCTTGGAAGGCTCAGCCTTGGACGGCTTCTTGCGTCCACGTCGCTGGTGGCGGCGGTGGCCATGGGCCTCGGCGGCTGCACGGCGATGTCGAAACTCTCCGACGTTACCGGCTCGGTCGGGCCGCGGGCGGAAGCCGCTCCCACCGATCCCGCGCGGGCTGCCGAAGTCTATGGCGAGCGCTATCGTGCCAATCCCAAGGACGCCGACGCGGCGCTCGCCTACGGCCAAGCGCTACGCGCCAACGGCCAGCGCGCCCAAGCCGCCGCCGTGCTCGAGCAGGCGACCATCGCCAATCCCGGCAACAAGGCGCTGATGGCCCAATACGGCCGCGCGCTCTCCGACAACGGCAATTTCCAGCAAGCCTTCGACGTGCTGTCGAAGGCGCATTCGCCCGATAACCCGGATTGGCGCCTGCTCTCGGTGCAGGGTACCGCGCTCGATCAGATGGGCCGTCACGAGGAAGCGCGCTCCTATTATGCGAGTGCCCTCAAGATCGCGCCTGGCGATCCCGGCGTGCTCTCCAATCTCGGCCTGTCCTACATGTTGTCGAGAGATCTGCCGAAGGCCGAAGACGCGCTGCGGCAAGCCTATGCCTCGCCGCACGCAAGCGCGCGGGTGCGGCAGAATCTCGGTCTGGTCGTCGGTCTCCAGGGCCGCTTCGCCGAAGCCGAGACCATCGTGAAGGCGGACCTACCGCCCGACCAGGCTGCGGCCAATGTCGCCTATCTCAAGGAAATGCTGACCCGCAGCGACGTCAGGCGGGGTGCGCCGAAGCGGACCCCGGTCGCCTCGCTCGGCCAGTCCGACTGATCAGACGTGATCTTCCAATCTTGAGGGTAGCCGCGGACCGTATGCGGTCCACGGCTAATGTCATTGCATCTCGGTGACCTTGATGCCGGTCGGTCCGAGAATGACGACGAACAGCACCGGCAGGAAGAACAGGATCATCGGTACCGTCAGCTTCGGCGGCAGTGCAGCTGCCTTCTTCTCGGCTTCGTTCATGCGCATGTCGCGGTTTTCCTGCGCCATCACCCGCAAGGAGTGGCCGAGCGGGGTGCCGTAACGCTCCGCCTGCTGGAGCGCGAGACATACCGACTTGACGCCCTCGAGTCCGGTGCGCCGCGCGAGGTTCTCGTAGGCGACCTTGCGATCCTGCAAATAGGACAGCTCGGCCGTGGTCAGGGTGAACTCCTCGGACAGCGCGATCGACTGGCTCACGATTTCGACCGCGACCTTCCGGAACGCCATTTCGACTGACATGCCGGATTCGATGCAGATCAGGAGCAGGTCGAGCGCATCGGGAAAGGCGCGCTTGATCGAGAGTTGGCGCTTGGAGATCGCGTTCCTGAGGAACAGCATAGGGGCCTGAAGTCCGAGATAGGCCGCACCGACGCAGATGCCGATCTTGATCGGCATCGACTGCTGCATATGCGCGATCAGGAACACGTAGACGACCGAACCGACGAACAGCACGATCGGGGCAACCAGGCGGGCAAACAGGAAGGTGATGTAGGGCGCCTGGCCTCGATAGCCCGCCATGATGAGCTTGTCCCGCGCAGCTTCCTGCGCGAGCCATTTGGTCAGGTTGAAGTCATCGACGACCTTCGAGACGAGCTGCTTCGGCGTCTGACGCAGCGAGACTTTTTCACTCTTGTGGAGGCGCTCGCGCTCGCGCTGCCGAATGCGCTCACGTTCGTTCGCCACCGCCTTCATGCGCTTGGAAAGGCCTTCGCCGGCGAACAGCGGCATCACCAGTGTATAAACGGTGGCACTGGCGGCAATGGCCGCCAGCAGCATCGTCATGAAGTGGACGTCGTGAAGTTTCGCAACGAGGAACTCTACCATTGAGGCACCATCAGAAGTCGAAATTGATCATCTTCTTCATCACCATGATGCCGATCGACATCCAGACGACGCAGCCGACCAGCATGAGCTGGCCGGTGGGATGAGTCCAAAGCATCGAGATGTATCCCGGCGTCGTGAGGTAGACGAGGAACATCACGATCGGCGGCAGCGAGCCGATGATGCCGGCCGAGGCCTTGGCTTCCATCGACATCGCCTGGATCTTCTCTTTCATCTTCTTGCGGTCGCGCAGCACTTTGGAGAGGTTACCGAGCGCTTCGGAGAGGTTGCCGCCCGATTTCTGCTGGATCGAGATGACGATGCCGAAGAAATTGGCCTCGGGCAGCGGCATGCGATCGTAGAGTCGCGTGCAGGCCTCGCCGAGCGGCATGCCGATCGCCTGCGTCTCGATGATGGACAGAAATTCGGAGCGCAGCGGCTCTGGCGCGTCGGCGGCGACGACCTTGATCGATTCGAACAGCGGCAGGCCCGCCTTGATGCCGCGGACGATCACGTCGACAGCGTCGGGCAGCGCCTTCAGGAATTTGGCCTCGCGGCGCTTCTTCAGGAACCCGAGCGCCCAGCGGGGCAGACCCAAGCCGCCGGCAAAGGCGAAGCCGGCGGCACCGAGCAGGCCACCGCCGACGAACAAGGCGACTGCAAACAGCACGCCCGCCACGACGGCGGACACGATCCAGAATTTCTGCGGCGTCCAGTCGAGGCCGGCCTGCGACAGGCGAACACTGAGCGGTACGCTCTTCTCCTGCTGGCGCCGCGCCTCGAGATCCTTGAGCGAGGTTTCGACCTGCTCGCGCCGCGAGCGCTGCGTCTTCTCGGCCGCGCGGGCCGTGGGCGCCTCGGCCCGCGAGATCGAGGCGCGGCGGCTCTCGGCCTTCCGTTCCCCGGACAGCATTGGATAAAGGAAGACCCAGGCGAGGCCGCCGACGGTGGCGGTGGCAAGGAAGGCGAGGGCAAGGACTTGCATGTTCATGGCTGCGCTGACCTGCTCACGTCGGGGGCGCCACTTCCGCGGCGTCTAGCGCCGCGGCAAGGCGCTTCTCTTCGCCGTAATAGCGGGCGCGTTCCCAGAATTTCGGGCGGCCGATTCCGGTCGACCGGTGCCGGCCGATGATCTTGCCGTTGGCGTCCTCGCCGACCATGTCGTAGAGGAAGACGTCCTGGGTGATAATGGTGTCGCCTTCCATGCCCATCACTTCGGTGATGTGGGTGATGCGGCGTGAACCGTCGCGCAGGCGTGCGGCCTGGACGATGACGTCGATCGAGGCGCAGATCATCTCGCGGATGGTGCGTGAAGGCAGGGAGAAGCCGCCCATCGTGATCATGGATTCGCAGCGCGATAGCGCCTCGCGGGGATTGTTGGCGTGCAGCGTGCCCATCGACCCGTCATGGCCGGTATTCATGGCCTGGAGCAGGTCGAACGCCTCGGGTCCGCGGACTTCGCCGACGATGATGCGCTCGGGACGCATACGCAGGCAGTTGCGCACCAGCTCGCGCATGGTGACCTGGCCCTCGCCCTCGATGTTGGGCGGGCGGGTTTCCAGTCGCACCACGTGCGGCTGCTGGAGCTGGAGTTCGGCGGCGTCTTCGCAGGTGATGACGCGCTCGTCGTGTTCGATGTAGTTGGTCAGGCAGTTGAGCAACGTGGTCTTGCCCGAGCCGGTACCACCGGAGATCAGCACGTTGCAGCGAACGCGGCCGATGATCTGGAGGATTTCCGCGCCCTCCGGCGAGATTGCGCCGAACTTGACGAGCTGATCGAGCGTCAGCTTGTCCTTCTTGAACTTGCGGATCGTGAGCGTGGGGCCGTCGATCGACAGCGGCGGCACGATGGCGTTGACGCGGGAGCCGTCGGCCAGGCGCGCGTCGCAGATCGGCGAGGATTCGTCGACGCGTCGGCCGACCTGGCTGACGATACGCTGGCAGATGTTGAGGAGCTGCTGATTGTCGCGGAAGCGGATACCGGTGCGTTGGATCTTGCCGGCAACCTCGATATAGACGGTGTCGGCGCCGTTGACCATGATGTCGGCAATATCGTCGCGCGACAACAGCGGCTCCAGCGGACCGTAGCCGAGGACGTCGTTGCAGATGTCGTCGAGCAGCTCTTCCTGCTCGGCGATCGACATCACGATGTTCTTGATCGCGATGATCTCGTTGACGATGTCCCGGATTTCCTCGCGCGCGGACTCCGAATCGAGCTTGGCGAGCTGGGCGAGATCGATGGCCTCGATCAGCGCGCCGAAGATGGTCGCCTTGACCTCGTAATAATTGTCCGAGCGGCGGGCTTCCATGGTCGGCGCAGGCCTCGCCGGGGCGAGCGGCGGCGAGGAGACTGCCGGCGGCGGCGGCACGCGCGACACGGCGGGCGCCGGAGCCTGGGCAGGCTCTGGCGACACGGCACCGGGCTTCGGGGCCCGGGTGTCGGCGTCTGTTCCGCTACGCTTACCGAACACTTAAAAACTCCATGCGGCGACCTATTTTCCCCGCAACTTGTCAATCAGGGGTGAAAGCAGAGACGACTTTTGCTTCTTCGTTTCGCTGCGGCCGGTCAGGCGCTGGGCGATCTGAAGGAACATCTCGATCGACTTATGGTTGGCCGAGATCTCCGCGATCATCTGGCCGTTATTGGCCGCCGAGCCGAAGATCTGCGGCTCGAACGGGATCGAGACGACCGGCTGGCTCTCGATCGCCTTGGCGAACTCCGCCGCGGCGATTTCGGGCCGTTTCGGCACGCCGACCTGGTTCAGGCAGTAGAGCGGCGGCCGGTCGTTGGGGCGCGCGGCCTTCAGGAGATCGAACATGTTCTTGGTGTTGCGCAAATTGGCGAGGTCGGGCGCCGCCACGATCAGGATGTCGTCCGCTCCGATCAGGGCGCGTTTGGTCCAGCCCGACCATTGGTGCGGAACGTCGAGCACGATGCAAGGCATGGTGGAGCGCAGCGTGTCGAACACGGCATCGAAGGCGTCGGCGCCGAAATCATAGACCCGGTCGAGCGTCGCCGGCGCCGCCAGCAGGCTGAGGTGGTCGGTGCATTTCGACAGCAGGCGGTCGATGAAGGCGGTATCGACGCGATCGGGCGAGAACACGGCATCGGCAATACCCTGCGGCGGATCCTGGTTATAGTCGAGCCCGGCAGTGCCGAAGGCGAGGTCGAGGTCGGCGACGACCGCGTCCATCGCGAGATCGCGGGCGATCGCCCAGGCGACGTTGTGGGAAATGGTTGACGCGCCGACGCCGCCCTTGGCGCCGACCACGGCGATGATACGGCCGACGGCCTTGGCTTCCGGCGCCGAGAACAGGTTGCAGATCGAGCGCACGACGTCGATCGCGCCGACCGGCGCGAGCACGTAGTCGCTGACGCCGCGGCGCACCAGCTCGCGGTAGAGCATGACGTCGTTGATGCGGCCGATCACGACCACGCGGGTGCCGGCGTCGCAGACGGTCGCGAGATGGTCGAGCCCGCCCAGGAGGTCGTTGCGGCCGTCGCTTTCGAGCACGATCACGTTCGGCGTGGGTGCCGAGCGGTAGGCTTCCACCGCAGCCGCCATACCGCCCATCTGGATCTTCAGATGGGCCTTGCCGAGACGGCGATCTTCGCCGGCCGACTGCACGGCGGCCGCCGTTTCCACGGTCTCGCAGAAAGCCTGGACGGAAACGCGGGGCGCAGGCGCAATATGCTCCTCGACCGGCGGGAGCGATGCCTCGGACTGTTCTTCTTGGGGCTGGCGAGCGTAGCTGATCATTTGCCGGTGTCGCTGAGTTTGGCCCTGTCGGCCTCAGGATAGGCGACCGCCGTCGGCATTCCCTTGCGATACTTCTCGAACGCGGCGGTGCGCCGCGGCGTGTAGGACGGCGTTTCGGGCCGCGGCTGCTCGAGATCCGACGGATTGTCGACCATCGCCGCAAGGTTGCGCTGATAAGCGCAGCCGTAATTGTAATAGTCCTTGTTCTCGAACCAGCTCTTGTTCTTCATCGAAGGGCCGATGTCTTCCGGCCACAGGCCGCAGGGACCCGCGACCGCGGCGATCTTGGAATAGGTGAGCCGGATCGGCGGCAGGAATCGCTTGTCTTCCGGTTGGTAAGAGCGGGCGCTGATACCGCGCGGCGGAACGCCCGCCGCCGACAGCATTGCCTGGATTTCGCGCATGGTGTCCGCGACCGGACGCGCGTTGGGCGTGCCGGACGGTACGTCGATCCGGATCGCGCCGGTGCCTTCGTGCATCCAGGCCGACGCGACGCCCATCACGTCGGCGCGCTGGGCCGCGGTCAAGCCGCCGCGGGCGTGGCCGACGAAGACGACGATGGAGCGATTCTGCTCCTCGATCGCGATCGGATGGCGCTGCTTGTAGTCGTCGGGAATGGAGGCCGTGACCGCTTCGTCGTGCTGGCAACCGCCAAGGGCGAGCGCCATGCCGACGAGCGCGCCGCCGAGGTGGATGGCGCGTCTGCGAATCTGGGGTGGTCTAGTGATCTTCATGAAGTCCCCGTTCCGCCTCAGTCGGTGATGAAGCCGTAGGTGCCGCGGTAGTTCTTGGTCGGTTCGGTCCGGCCGGGCACGCCGTAGATGCGGTTGATGTTGCCGAGCAGCTCGGCCTGCGGATCCGCGGGCGCGGAGAAGCCATCATCCGGCCGCGACAGATCCTTTTGTGCAACTGCGCGAACGATGTAGGGCGTCACGATCACGACCAGCTCGCTCGCGTTGTTGACGAAGTCGCGGCTACGGAACAGCGTGCCGAGGACTGGGAGCTGCATCAGACCCGGCAGTCCGCTGACCGCCTGCTTGGTCTGCTGCTGGATCAGGCCGGCCATCGCCATCGCGCCGCCTGAGGGAATTTCCAGCGACGTTTCTGCGCGGCGGGTCTTGATCGAGGGCACCGTGAGCGAGTTGACCGAGGTCGAGGTCACGGCCTGGGACAGCGTGATCGCGTTTTCGTTCGAGAGCTCGGACACCTCGGTCATCACCCGCAGGCTGATCTTGCCTTCGGTGAGAACGACGGGGGTGAAGTTGAGCGAGATGCCGAACTTCTTGAAGCTGATCTGGGTGGTACAGACGTGCGTGGTGGGGTCGCACGCATAGCCCGCAGGCACCGGGAATTCACCGCCGGCGATGAACGTTGCCGATTCACCGGAGATCGCGGTCAGGTTCGGTTCGGCCAGCGTTCGGATCACGCCCGCGGTCTCCATCGCACGCAGCGTGGCCTGCACCGACGGGGCCCCGCCGAACTTCGTGGTCAGGTTATTGCCGTCGACGAGGTTGTGGCCGAGAGCCGTGAACGGATTGGAGTTGCTGAAGCTGACGACCGAGGTGCCGTAGCTGAGGTTGGCGGTGAGGTCGATTCCGAGCTGCTTGACGATGCTGCGCTGCACTTCGGCGACAGTCACCTTGAGCATGACCTGGTCGCGGCCGCGGACCACGATCGAGTTCACGACCTTCTCGGGGCCGCCCGCGAGGCGCACGGCGAGGTCGTTGGCCTGCTGGGCTTCGGCTGGATTCGCGGCCGAGCCGGTCAAGATGATACCGTCGCCTAGCCCGTCGATCTGGATGTCCGAGTTCGGCAGGACCTGTTTCAGCGCGGCCCGCACGCCGTTGAGGTCGCGCTTGACCGCGATGTCATAGGCCGCGATCTGCTGGCCGGCGGAATCGAAGAACACGATGTTGGTCTGCCCGATCGAGGCGCCGATGATGTAGGCGCGCTGCGCCGAGCGGACGACTGCATTGGCGATCTTAGGATCGGCGACAAGCACGTCCTTGATGTCGCGCGGAAGGTCGATCACGATCGACTTGCCGATGCCGAGCGAGAGGAATCGCGCGTTCATCTGACCGTCGGCCGCAGCCTGCGCCACCGGGCGATAGTCGGCGGCGACCACAGGGGTCAGCACCGGGTTGAGCGCGAGCGCGACGGCGGCCGAAAACGACAGGGCGCGGACCACAGGGGTTCGCATCGTCGCCAAATTCGCCCTGCATTTCATGTCGACAGTCCTCATCGTGCCTTCGCCGTCGAGCTTGGGATACCGTACCGAATGATCGAGATGCCATCGCGCTTCTGCGTGGAATCATCGAGCGTGATCTCGCTCAGCTTGACGTCGACGATGCTGCGCAACGCGAGCGACAGCGTGCCGCTCTGACGTGCGGAGGAGAGCGTCGCAGTCTGCGCGGGATTGAGCTCGAGGGTGACGGTCTTGCCAACCACCGCGTTCTGGCCGTCCTTCTCCTTGGGAGCCTGGTCGATGGCCAGGACGCGGATATTGGCCAGGATGATCTCGGACGTGATGACATCAGGAGCGCCGCTGCTCTGGTCCGGGTTCTTGAGACGGCGCGTCAGAAGCACGTCGACGCGATCGTTGGGGAGGATGAAGCCGCCTGCGCCGGTTTCTGGCGAGATCTCGGTCGAGATCGCCCGCATGCCGGTGGGCAGGATTGCCGCCATGAAGCCGGAGCCTTCGGCCTTGACCAGCTTCTGGTCGCGGATCGGCTCACCCTGGATGAAGGGGGATCGTGCGATCGAGCCGGTGACCTGGGTTACCCCCTCGGGGCGCTCGTTGCGGCGGATGAAGGTGGTGCTGGCGGTCGCGGACGGCCAAGTCTGCCATTGCACGTCTTCCGGCTTGACGGTCTGGCCGAGGCCGATGTCGTTCTTGGCGACCAGGACGTCGACGGTGGGAAGCTGCGCGACTGGAGCCGGAGGCGGTGCAGAATTGTCCGAACCGCTCGCCAGATACGCGGCGACACCGCCGGCGCAGATGGCGACCGTCAGGACGACAATGCGTGCCCTATTCATACGCTTCACTTTCCAACAAACGCCGCGACGCTGACGCCGCCGTAATCGGCAGTTGACCAGCTATTCGTCAAAGCATGGTTAATGAGGCGTATCTAAATCGCCTTAACGCCGGGTTGACCCCGATGCGCTCAGCGCAATGCGAGGTGAGCGAGATCGATCGCCTTCACCCATTCGGTCTCCGGGTAGACCATCAGCGCGCTCAGTGCGAGCGCGATGCCGTAGGGAATGCCGCTCTCCTTGGCGTGCAGTCGCGCCAGCCAGGTCTGGCCGGCCAGCCCGTAAGGCAGCGGCCACTGCCGGAACTGGAGCAGGAGCAGCGTCAGCGCCCCGCCAATCAGCGAGGCGTAGAGCAGGAAGTTCATCAGCTGTGGGAACCCGAACCAGAGTGCGACGGAGGCCGCTACCTTGGCATCGCCGCCGCCAACCCAGCCCATCGCAAAACAGGAGAAGGCCACGACCAGGACGAGCGCGCCGGCCCCGACATGGCTCAGCATGTCGTAAGGTGCCATGCCACCGGCGAGAGCGAGCGCGAAAAAGCCGGCGACCAGCGCCAGCGATACGCGGTTCGAGATTGTCATCGTGAAGAGATCGCTCGCGGCGGCAAACGCCATCAGGGCCGGGAAGAGCAGAAGGCGCGCAAGGTCGAGGATCATGGGCTGCGTCTTGAGGTTTGCCGCGGAGCTGGCGTCGCCGGATTCTAGCCGGCAGTGCTAAACAAACCGAAAACGGCGGCAGCGGTCCCGATGGGCGGAACCAGCCGAAGGCGTGCTCACCAGAGGAACGCGATGCGTGCGGCGAGCGCGACCGTTGCAAGCAGCAGGGCCAGACAGACCCAGTAAGCCGGCGAGCCGGTCTGCGCGGCCTCCGCCGCGTTTGCCGCGACTGCGGCATCGGTTCTGTACTTGCTGAACGCCACTGGAACTCGCCGTCTGAAAAACAAAGGCCCCGGAGACCCGGGGCTTTTGCCGTCGTTCGTCGATGGCTTACTTCAGCGAGCTGCTGATCGAGGTGAACTTGGCGTTCAGCGTGGTGCCGAGATTGTTGACGACGGTGATGATGGCCAGCGCGATGCCGGCGGCGATCAGACCGTATTCGATGGCGGTGGCGCCGGATTCATCTTTCGCGAAACGCGCAATCAGGTTCTTCATGAACAAAACTCCATCTGGTGGGATCGCCTCGTTCGGCGTGTGCTTGACGCAACGACCATGAGATCCGAGCTCTTTCGGGAGAGTTAATTCGATCGGGCAAACCCGCTTGCCGCCGGCCAGAGTGAATTTCGCCTTAAGGCAGCCAGCTGCAATTCGTTCCGGTTCCGGTTGTGCAGCAGGCTCAGCACCGGCTTCACCGTCCCTTAAATTTGGGGGAGTACGCGTAGGCGGGACCAGCAATTCGCAAGAGAGGCGACAATGTCGAGCCTGCCCATGGAAATCGCCCTGATGCTCGGCGAGACCATCGCGAAGGTGATCCCCACGACCTTCGCGCTCGCGGTGGTCTTCACCGTGCTCGAGCATGTCTGGGCCTGCAATCCCGGCGTGCCCTGGTGGCGCAAGCGAGAGATCGTCACGGACATCTGCTACTGGTTTGTCGTTCCGGTGTTCGCACGCGTCATGCGGATCAGCCTTCTGATCGTCGGTGCGAGCTTCGTCTTCAACATCCATGATGCCGACGGGCTCATCGCCTTCTACGACAATGGCCACGGCCCGCTGGCGCTATTGCCGCTCTGGGTCCAGGCCATGCTGTTCCTGGTGCTGTCTGATTTCATGCTGTACTGGCTGCACCGGCTGTTCCACGGCGGCGGGTTCTGGAAGTACCACGCGATCCATCACTCCTCGGAGGAGATCAGCTGGATTTCTGCGGCCCGCTTCCATCCCGTCAATCTCGTGCTCGGTACCATCGCGGTTGACGTCGTGCTTCTGATGGCCGGCATTTCGCCGAACGCCATGGTCTGGCTCGCCCCGTTCACGACCTTCCATTCGGCCTTCGTGCACGCCAACCTGAACTGGACCTTCGGGCCGTTCAAATATGTGCTGGCGACGCCGGTGTTCCACCGTTGGCACCACACCGCGCTAGCAGAGGGCGGCGACACCAATTTTGCCGGCACGTTCCCGATCTGGGACTTGCTGTTCGGCACTTTCCGCATGCCCGAGGGGCAACTGCCGCAGGATTACGGCAAGGATGAAGCCACCATGCCGAAGGAAATCGGAGGGCAGCTTGCCTATCCGTTCCGCCGCTAGGTTCTCGAGGGCCGCGAAACGCCAGTCCGTTCAAACAATAGTCGGCGAATTTGCGGAACGTTCACGAATTGCGGGCAGGTTAGCCGGGTCGGGCACCGGCTCGGCTGTTATCTGATCGCTTCTGCCGGTTTGTGACGTCCCGGGGGTAAGAGTATGCGTAAACAATTGCTGCGCCGTCATGCGCGCGTCTGTCTTCTGGTTGCAGCCGCGGTGCTGGCATCGCCGGCTGCCGTCGTTGCCGAGTCCGCCGATACCATCGCCGTCAATGTCGACCAGGCCAAGCTGGTGCGGTTGCCTGGCAAGGTGGCAACTATCGTGGTCGGCAATCCCCTGATCGCCGACGTCACGCTCCAGCCCGGCGGCATGATCGTCGTCACGGGAAAGGGCTATGGCGCCACTAATTTCATCGCGCTCGACCGGGGCGGCGAGATCCTGGTCGACCGCCAGATCCAGGTCGAAGGTCCGACCGATCGGCTCGTTACCGTCTATCGCGGCATCGAGCGCGAGTCCTATAGCTGCGCGCCGCTTTGCCAGCGCCGCGTGACGCTCGGCGACAGCGACACCTACTTCAACAGCGCGATGAGCCAGGCCGGTTCGTTGAGCAGCTCGGCCAGCGGCAGTGCCGGTGCGGGTGCCAAGACGAATTGACCAAGACGAACTGACCAAGACGAACTGACCAAGACCAGCCAGCGAGTTTGATTTGCGGGTTTGGCGGGGCAAGGATCGTCCCCACCCGGCGCACGCGCGCGAGTCTCACTCTCCGTGTCCTCGTCTCCATGCCCTCGTCTGCATGTCCTCGCCGCCATGGCCTGGGTCGTTTGCGGTTAACCCGCCCTTAACGGCCCGGGCCGCCGGGTGCGGATCGCCTGAAACACTTAAACAATCAGTTTCCGCTATTGAACATGGCAGATGATTGCTGCTGCTGCTGGGGAATTTGATGCCTTCGCCTGCACCTACGAGATTCACGCTCCTCGCCATGCTGCGTCGGTTTCGCGTCAGCCGCCGCGGCTCCGCAGCCGTCGAGTTCGCGCTCGTCGCGCCGATGTTCTTCGCGTTGCTGTTCGCCATCATCGAGTCGGCGCTGATGTTCTTGGCGAGCCAGGTGCTCGAGAGTGCCTCGCAGAATTCTGCGCGCGTGCTGCTGACCGGGCAGGCGCAAGGCGGCACGCTAACGGCCTGCGCGGTCTCCGGCGTCAGCACACCCTGCTCGCAAACCACGTTCAAGGCTTACGTCTGCAGCCAGATCCCGGCTCTGTTTGATTGCAGCAAGCTCTACGTCGACGTCGTGAGTACAAACTCGTTCGGAGCGCTAAGCCTCACCAATTATGGCAATTCCTGCAGCTTCAATCCAACCGGCGTGCAGTACAGTGCCGGGGCCGCCAACCAGGTCGTCGTGGTGCGGCTGTTCTATCAGTGGCCGCTCTTCGTCACTGGCCTTGGCTTCAACATGGGCTGCGGCAACAAGCGGCTGCTGATTGCGACCGCGGCCTTCAAGAATGAACCCTTCTGAGACAGATGGACCCGAGCGGACAGATGCAGGCGATCGCGAATATCTGGAGGAATGCCCGTAGCTCCGTGCGCGACTTCGTCGCCGACAGGCGTGCGATTGCGGCGACCGAGTTCGCGGTCATCGTGCCGCTAATGCTGGTGATGTTCTTCGGGACCGTCGAGTTTTCATCGGCCGTCGCGATCAATCGCAAAGTCACAATGATTGCACGGACTCTGTCCGACTTGACGTCGCAGTCGACGGGGGTCGACGATCCTGCCATGCAGGACACGTTCACGGCAAGCATATCGATGATCATGCCGTACGACGCTACCCTCGTGAACGGCACGGTCCTTCAGATCCAAATCGACTCAAGCAAAGTCGCCAAGATTCAATGGAGCAAGTCCGCCACCATTGCGAACGGGGCGACGCAGGCCACGCTGACGGCTCCGCCTCCGACTCTGACACCTGGTACCACGGTCACCTCGATGATTCCGCCAACGCTCTTGATCGCGTCCACCTACCTCATTTTCAGCCAGGCGAGCTACGTGTACACACCTTCTGTCAAGTTCGTCCTGAAGTCGGGCATCACGCTGAGCGATGTCTCCTACACGCGGCCGCGCCAGGTCACCTGCGTTCGTTACAACAATGCAGCGTGTTGAGATCTGCGAGCAAATAGCGGGATGAAAAAGGCCGGGCATCGCGCCCGGCCTTTTTGTTATTTGTTCGCTCGAGCCGATCGGGGCCCGTAAGCGGTAGGCTCAGCCGGCGGAGCGAAGGTTGTCCGCTGCCGACTTGCCGGAACGGCGGTCGGCCACGATCTCGTACGAGATCTTCTGACCTTCGCGCAGCGTGCCGAGGCCTGCACGCTCCACAGCACTGATGTGAACGAACACGTCTTGGCCGCCATCGTCGGGCTGGATGAAGCCGAAGCCTTTGGTCGCGTTAAACCACTTCACGGTTCCCATGCTCATGGGGGTAGTCCCTTCTCAGATAACACAATGTCAGAGCCCGCTTGCGCGGACAGGTTAGATCGAATTTTTGGAAGGGTCGTCAGCGTGTCTGAACCGGCTGTACCGGTGGATGCTAATGTCGTCCGGCCGAAAATCGATTAATTCATTTTATTGGAAACAGACCCCCAAAACAATGCTGACGTGCACGATTTTTTGATCCGCCGTGATGCTCACGGCGGATCAGCATACAGGTCGGAATTTCGGGTCTGCGCTCGCGCGCTGAGCCCCGACTAGCGGCGGCGGAACTGCCCGCCACGCTGCCCGGGACGCGGAGGTCCGCCCATCCCGCTCGGACGTTCGTCCTTGTGGCGGAAAATCAGCCGGCCCTTTTCGAGGTCATAGGGCGACATCTCCACCGTCACGCGGTCGCCCGCCAGAGTCTTGATGCGGTTCTTCTTCATCTTGCCGGCGGTGTAGGCGACGATCTCGTGTCCGGCGTCGAGCTGCACGCGGTAGCGCGCGTCGGGGAGGATTTCGGTGACCAGTCCTTCGAACTGGATCAGCTCTTCCTTAGCCATGAATTTCTCCAGGTCGTGGACGGCTAGTGCGAATGGGGTTTGCGGTTCGGTTGGCCATTCGGCCGACTCTCGCGGCGTAAAAAGGCAACGCCTTGTATCCCATCAGACGCTCCGGCGCTATGCGCGGAACGCTGTTCCGGACGGCCGTTTGGCGAAGAATGCGCCTTGCCTCCGGAGCGGCCGCGAGGAGCTGCCTTCGGGCCGCTGCCGGGCCTTCCGTCGCCCTGCTTGGCGGCACTGTGGTGGCGCCCGTCCGCATGCCTTTCGTCGGCACGTCGAGCGTCACCGTGGCGTCCCTCACCATGCCTTGCGCCTTGCTGACGCTGGCCCGGACGGCCCGGCCGACCCTGTCGTTGCTGCTGCGGGGGAGGGCCCGCATCGCGGCGCCCGGCGTCGGTGCGGCGATCCTCACGCGGCAGCGCCACTTTGATCAGCCGCTCGATGTCGCGGAGATAGCTGAGTTCCTCGCCGCCTGCGACCAGCGAGATCGCGGTGCCCTCGGCACCCGCGCGCGCGGTGCGGCCGATGCGATGCACATAGGTCTCCGGCACGTTGGGCAGGTCGAAATTGATGACATGGGTGATGCCGTCGACATCGATGCCGCGCGCGGCGATATCGGTGGCGACCAGCGTGCGGATTTCACCGGTGCGGAACTGGGCAAGCGTCCGTTCGCGATGGTTCTGCGACTTGTTGCCGTGGATGGCGCTGGCGGGTATGCCGGCCTTCTCGAGCGTCTTCACCACTTTGTCTGCGCCGTGCTTCGTGCGGGTGAAAACCAGTGCGCGATTGACCTGCTCCTGCTTCAACAGCTGGGCGAGGAACGCCGGCTTGGCGGAGAAATCGACCTGAATGATCCGCTGCTGGATGCGCTCCACGGTCGAGGAGACCGGGGTTACTGCGACGCGGGCGGGGTCGCGCAGCATGGCGTCGGCCAGCTCGGCGATGTCCTTCGGCATGGTGGCCGAGAAGAACAGCGTCTGCCGCTTGATCGGCAGCTTGGCGACGATTTTGCGGATGTCGTTGATGAAGCCCATGTCGAGCATGCGGTCGGCTTCGTCGAGCACGAGGAATTCGACGCTGCCAAGCTTCAGTCCGTTGCTCTGCACGAGGTCGAGCAAACGGCCGGGGGTGGCGACCAGCACCTCGACGCCCTGCATCAGCGAGCGGACCTGACGGCCCATCGGCACGCCGCCGATGGCGAGGGTCGAGGACAGGCGGATGTGGCGGCCATAAGCGTTGAAGCTGTCAAGGATCTGGCCGGACAGTTCGCGGGTCGGCGACAGCACCAGGACGCGGGCCGTCTTCGGCTGCGGCTTGATGCGATTCTCGAGCAGGCGGTGCAGGATCGGCAGCGCGAAGGACGCAGTCTTGCCGGTTCCGGTTTGGGCGATGCCGACGACGTCGCGGCCGGTCAGCGCGGTCGGAATCGTCTGGGCCTGGATGGGGGTGGGGGTGACGTAGTTCTCTTCGGTGAGAGCACGGGCGATGGGCTCGGCGAGGCCGAAATCCTGAAACGAAGTCAAAAGATGGGTTCTTTCCATGTCAAAAGCGGGCGCCCGGCGCATTCGGCGCGGCGCGCGCAAAAGGGTGTCGAGAGGGACACCTGCGTGTTTGGGGTGTCGGATGGCTTGATGGGATGGGGCAAGCCAGACGCCCGTAAGGGCTTAAGAACACGCGGCTCGCAACGGTCGCCTGATTCGCAAGAGACCTCAGCCCCCATATGGAACATTGAGGCGGCGCTTTCAAGGCACGCCCCACACAAACGGCGATCGCGGTGCAGAAATAGTTATGCCGGAAATTTAGCCAGAGGGAGAAATTTGCTCAGAAAATAACCTGCCTGCCGCATTCGCATACATTTGAATTGCTCAATGTTTAGGCGGTACCGTCGTGGCGACACTTCGTTTTCCGTCTATTTCTTCAACACACTCAAGTGCTTAGTAGGTGTCAAATCCATGGCACGGTTCTTGCGAATCCGTTAATCGCAGGCGGCCGTTGGGGCCGTTTCGCAGCGTTTTTCACGTCTGCGTCAGGGAGATGAGACACTCATGCATAGCAAATCCACTCACGATATAGCGGCGCCATTTAGCCGCCGTGGCGTTCTCGCCGCGACCGCCGGACTGATGCTTGGTCTGGCTTCCATTTCTGGTGCGAAGGCCGCGGACGACACCATCAAGGTCGGCGTACTTCATTCCCTCTCCGGCACCATGGCCATCAGCGAGACCACGCTGAAGGACACTATCCTCTTCCTGATCGACGAGCAGAACAAGAAGGGCGGCGTCAACGGCAAGAAGCTCGAAGCCGTCGTCGTCGATCCCGCTTCCAACTGGCCGCTGTTCGCCGAGAAGGCGCGCGAGCTCATCACCAAGGACAAGGTCTCGGTCGTGTTCGGCTGCTGGACCTCGGTGTCACGCAAGTCGGTGCTCCCGGTGTTCAAGGAGCTGAACAGTATCCTGTTCTACCCCGTGCAGTACGAGGGCGAGGAGAGCGAGCGCAACGTGTTCTACACCGGCGCCGCGCCGAACCAGCAGGCGATCCCCGCCGTCGACTATCTGATGAAGGACGAGAAGGTGAAGCGCTGGGTGCTCGCGGGCACTGACTACGTCTATCCGCGCACCACCAACAAGATCCTGGAAGCCTATCTGAAGTCCAAAGGTGTCGCCCAGGAAGACATCATGATCAACTACACGCCGTTCGGTCATTCCGATTGGCAGACGATCGTAGCCGACATCAAGAAGTTCGGCTCGGCCGGCAAGAAGACCGCAGTGGTCTCGACCATCAACGGCGACGCCAACGTTCCCTTCTACAAGGAGCTCGGCAACCAGGGCATCAAGGCGAAGGACATTCCGGTCGTCGCGTTCTCGGTGGGTGAGGAAGAACTCGCCGGCATCGACACCAAGCCGCTGCTCGGCCATCTCGCCGCCTGGAACTACTTCCAGTCGATCAAGTCGCCGGAGAACGAGAAGTTCATCAAGGCGTGGCAGACCTACACCAAGAATCCGAAGCGCGTGACCAACGATCCGATGGAAGCGCACGTGATCGGCTTCGACATGTGGGTCAAGGCGGTCGAGAAGGTGAAGTCGACCGATCCGGACAAGGTGATCGATGCGCTCCCGGGCATCGAAGCCAAGAACCTGACCGGCGGCACCTCCAAGATGCTTCCGAACCATCACATCACCAAGCCGGTGTTCATTGGCGAAATCAAAGCCAACGGCCAGTTCGACGTGGTGTGGAAGACCCCGGGTCTTGTCGCGGGCGACGCCTGGTCGAAGGAGCTCGACGGTTCCAAGGACCTGGTCGGCGACTGGGTCGGCAAGAAGTGCGGTAACTTCAACACCAAGACCAACAAGTGCCTCGGTTCGGGCTCCTGATCCGGATCTGACGCTCCATTGCACGATCGGAGAAGGCGGCGATCCCGCCGCCTTCTCCACCCTTTTCTGCCGGGGTCTTTCACAGTGCCAGCCAATTTGTCCGCCCGCCTCTGTTCGCTCGTGCTCTCGTTGTTCCTGATCGCGTTCGCAATGCCGGCCTTGGCCGGCCCGTTCGAGGATGCGGTCGCAAAATTCGCCAACGACGATTATTCCGACACGGAAGAGGCGATCGGCGTGGTCGCAAGCAGCGGCAATACGCTGGCCTTTCCGATCATCAGCGCGCTCCAGGACGGCCGCCTCATGGCCGATCCTGACAGCAAGAAGGTTTACGTCACCGGCACCGACGGCAAGTCGATCGATGCCGCGACCGGTCAGGCCGTGGCCAGCGTGCCCGACAGTGCGAGCGCGGTCCGCCTCAACAACCGCCTGCGCCGCAGCGTCGATGCCGCGATCGGCAGCCTGACGCTGCAGTCACCCGATATCGGAGCACGTCTTCAGGCCGCGCAATCCGTCTTCAAGTCGCATGAGGAGACATCGCTCGAAGCCGTCGATGGCGCGCTCGCCAAGGAAACCAACCGATCCGTCAAGGCTGCGCTGGGCGACGCCCGCGCGGCGATCCTGTTGTTCAAGCCTGATGCCACCGAGATCGAGAAGCTCGAAGCCGTTGCCACCATCAAGGCGCGCGGTGACCAGGAGGCGATGGCGCTGCTGACGGGCATGGGCGACCAGCCGGCCTCGGTGACCAAGGCTGCTGCGAGCGCAATCGGCTCGATCCAGAGTTCGCTCGCGGTCTGGTCGATGGTGCAGAATGCCTGGTATGGCCTTTCGCTCGGTTCGGTGCTGCTGCTTGCCGCAATCGGCCTTGCCATCACTTTCGGCGTGATGGGCGTCATCAACATGGCCCATGGCGAGATGGTGATGATCGGGGCCTACACCACCTTCGTGGTGCAGGAGGTGATCCGCACCCGTTATCCCGGCCTGTTCGACTATTCGCTGCTGATCGCGGTGCCGCTTGCCTTCCTGGTGGCGGGCGCGCTCGGCGTCGTGATCGAGCGCAGCATCATCCGCTTTCTCTATGGCCGTCCGCTGGAGACGCTGCTGGCGACCTGGGGCCTGTCGCTGGTGCTCCAGCAGGCGGTGCGCACCATGTTCGGCCCGACCAACCGCGAGGTCGGCAACCCCTCCTGGATGAGCGGCGCGTTCGAGCTCGGCCAGATCACCATTACCTATAACCGGCTCTGGATCCTGGTCTTCACGCTCGCGGTGTTCGTCATTCTGCTCGCGATGCTGCGCTACACGGCGCTCGGGCTGGAGATGCGCGCGGTGACGCAGAACCGCCGCATGGCGGCCTCGATGGGCATCGCGACTTCGCGCGTCGACGCGCTCACCTTCGGCCTCGGCTCGGGCATTGCCGGCATCGCCGGTGTGGCGCTGTCGCAGATCGACAATGTCAGCCCCAATCTCGGCCAGAGCTACATCATCGACAGCTTCATGGTCGTGGTGTTCGGCGGCGTCGGCAATCTCTGGGGCACGCTGGTCGGCGCCTTCACGCTCGGCATCGCCAATAAATTCCTGGAGCCGGTCGCCGGCGCCGTGCTCGGCAAGATCGCCATCCTCGTTCTCATCATCCTGTTCATTCAAAAGCGGCCGCGCGGCCTGTTCGCGCTCAAGGGCCGTGCGGTGGAAGCATGACCCCTCACATGCTGACGCGATCGCTGGACCGCGGCGCCACGATCTTCCTTGCCGTCGTCGTGGCCTGCGGCATCCTCATCCCGCTCTCCAACCTGCTGCTGCCCGCGGGCTCGTTCCTGCAGGTGCCGACCTATCTCGTCGCGCTCTGGGGCAAATATGTCTGCTACGCCATCCTGGCGCTCTCGATCGACCTGATCTGGGGCTATTGCGGCATCCTCTCGCTCGGCCACGGTGCCTTCTTCGCGCTCGGTGGCTACGCGATGGGCATGTACCTGATGCGGCAGATCGGCAGCCGCGGCGTCTACGGCAACCCGATCCTGCCCGACTTCATGGTGTTCCTGAACTATTCGAAGCTGCCCTGGTACTGGTACGGCTTCGACATGTTCTGGTTTGCCGCGCTGATGGTGCTGATCGTGCCGGGGCTGCTCGCCTTCTGCTTCGGCTGGCTCGCCTTCCGCTCCCGCGTCACGGGAGTGTATCTGTCGATCATCACCCAGGCGATGACCTATGCACTGCTGCTTGCCTTCTTCCGCAACGATTTCGGCTTCGGCGGCAACAACGGCATGACCGACTTCAAGGACATTTTGGGGTTCAACGTGCAGGCCGAGGGCACGCGTGCTGCGCTGTTCGCGCTGAGCTGCCTGGCGCTGATCGCCGGCTTCCTGATCTGCCGCGCCATCGTCTCGTCCAAGCTCGGCAAGGTGCTGATCGCGGTGCGCGATGCGGAATCGCGCACGCGCTTCCTCGGCTACCGCGTCGAATCCTACAAGCTGTTCGTGTTCACGGTGTCGGCCTGCATGGCCGGCGTCGCCGGCGCGCTCTATGTGCCGCAGGTCGGCATCATCAACCCGAGCGAATTCGCACCGGGCAATTCGATCGAGGCGGTAATCTGGGTAGCGGTCGGCGGCCGCGGTACGCTGGTCGGCGCTGCGCTCGGTGCCGTCGTCGTCAACTACGCAAAGACGTTCTTCACCTCCGGCATGCTCGCGCCCTACTGGCTGTTCATGTTGGGTGCCATGTTCATCCTGGTAACGCTGCTGCTGCCCAAGGGCATCGTGGGCACTTTCAACGCCTGGTGGGACTCGTCGAAGGAAAGGCGCGACGCCGCGACCGTTGCGAGTGCCGCGGCCGAAGACGGCGTCGCCGAACCCAAAATGGCGGAGGAGGTGCAATGAACGTCATGGACACCCGCGCGACCTCCGCAATGCTGTATCTCGACGGCGTGCACGTCTCGTTCGACGGCTTCCACGCCATCAACAACCTCTCGCTGACGCTCGAGCCCGGCGAGATGCGCGCCATCATCGGCCCGAACGGCGCCGGCAAGACCACGATGATGGACATCATCACCGGCAAGACCAAGCCCGATGAAGGCACCGTGCTGTTCGACGGCGTCACCGATCTGACGCGGCTGGACGAAACCCGTATCGCCGAGCTCGGCATCGGCCGTAAATTCCAGAAGCCGACCGTGTTCGAGAGCCAGACCGTGCAGGACAATTTGCTGCTCGCGCTCAATGTCGACCACAGCGTCAAGGGTACGCTGTTCTGGCGCGGCAGCCGGGCGGAGTCCGAGCAGATCGACAAGGTGCTGGAGACGATCCGCCTCACCGATGCCCGCCACCGTCTCGCCGGCAGCCTCAGCCACGGCCAGAAGCAGTGGCTCGAGATCGGAATGCTGCTGGCGCAGGATCCGAAACTGCTCCTCGTCGACGAGCCCGTTGCTGGCATGACCGACGTCGAGACGCATCTCACCGCCGAGCTGCTCAAGGAAATCAACAAGACCCACACCGTGATGGTGGTCGAGCACGACATGACGTTCGTGCGCGAGCTCGGCGTCAAGGTCACTTGCCTGCACGAGGGTACCGTGCTCGCTGAAGGCACCATCGACCAGGTCTCGTCCAACGAGCGGGTCATCGAAGTGTATTTGGGGCGGTGAGCGATGCTTGAGGTCAAGGACATCAACCTGTTCTACGGCGCGGCGCAGGCGCTGCGCGGCGTGTCGATCGCGGCCGAGCCCGGCAAGGTCACCTGTGTGCTCGGGCGCAACGGCGTCGGCAAGACCTCGCTCCTGCGCGCCATGGTCGGGCAGTACCCGATTTCCTCGGGCGCGATCGTGCTCGACGGCAGCGATATCACCGGCCTGAAGCCCTATGAGCGTGCGCGCAAGGGCATCGGCTTCGTGCCGCAGGGGCGCGAGATATTTCCGCTTCTGACCGTCGAGGAAAATCTCAAGACCGGCTTCGGCCCGCTCAAGCGCGAGGACAAGCACATTCCGGACGACGTGTACTCACTGTTCCCGGTGCTGCAATCCATGCTCGGCCGGCGCGGCGGCGACCTCTCCGGCGGTCAGCAGCAACAGCTCGCGATCGGGCGCGCGCTGGTGATGCGACCAAAGCTGCTGCTGCTCGACGAGCCGACGGAGGGCATCCAGCCCTCGATCATCAAGGACATCGGCCGAGCCATCTCGTACCTGCGCAACCTCGGCAACATCGCCATCGTGCTGGTCGAACAATATCTCGACTTTGCCTGCGAACTCGGCGACAGTTTTGCGGTGATGGATCGCGGCGCGGTGAAGTTCACCTGCGACCGCTCCAATCTCGACGCGAGCGAAATCAGCCGCCAGATGGCGCTGTAGGCCATTCTGCCGCGACCGGCTGGGGAGGCGGATGCGCAGCGACGTTTCAGCGACATCTTCAGTGTTCGACGCCAACCGGGCCCGCGGCGCGGTGCGCTTCGAGGTCCACGCGCGCGACGGTGTGACGCGTCGCGGGATCTTGCATGAGTCCGGCTCCCTGCGCGTACGCTTCCCTTCGCCGGAGGACGAAGGGCTCTCCGGCGTGTTCGTCAACACCGCCGGCGGTGTCGCCGGCGGCGATCGCTTCGACATCGAGATCGCGGCCGCGGATCGTGCGAAGCTGACGCTGACCACGGCGGCCGCGGAAAAGGTCTACCGCGCGCCAGGGCAGGCGGCGGAGCTCAATATAGCGCTGAAGGTTGCTGCAGGCGCGCATCTCGGCTGGCTGCCGCAGGAGACGATCCTGTTCAACCGGGCGCGCGTGCAGCGCCGCTTCGACATAGACCTCGATGCGACTGCCTCGCTCCTGCTGTGCGAGATCGTGGTGTTCGGCCGTACCGCGATGGGCGAACGGATGGAGCAGGGCGAGTTCGTCGACCGCTGGCGGCTGCGTCGCGGGGGCAAGCTAGTATTCGCCGAGACCGTCAGGCTCGACGGCAATATCGGCGCAAAGCTTGCGCGATCGGCGGTGGCCAAGGGCGGCGCTGCGATCGGCACGGCGCTGATCGTGCCCGGCGACGAGGCCCTGATCGAGCGTCTCCGCGAGGTCTCGGAATCCTTCGCCGGCGAGGTCGGGATATCCGCCTGGAATGGCTTTGCAATGGCGCGGTTCTGTGCCCAAGATGCGGCGCGGTTGCGCGGCGACATGATGGCCGTATTGGCGCGCACCGGTGCGGCGCTGCCGCGGCTCTGGCTGAATTGACGAAGTGAACGGAAGAGATTTCGTATGAACCTGTCTCCGCGCGAAAAGGACAAGCTTCTGATCTCGATGGCGGCGATCGTGGCCCGCCGCCGGCTGGATCGCGGCGTCAAGCTCAACCATCCGGAGGCGATCGCGCTCATCTCCGATTTCATCCTCGAAGGCGCACGGGACGGCCGCACCGTCGCCGAGTTGATGCAATCGGGTGCGCAGGTTCTCACCCGCGAGCAGGTGATGCCGGGCATTCCCGAGATGATCCACGACATCCAGGTCGAGGCGACCTTTCCGGACGGGACCAAGCTCGTCACTGTGCACGAGCCGATCAGGTAGGAGAGAAGCATGATCCCCGGCGAACTCTTCATCCAGGACGGCGAGATCGAGCTCAATGCCGGCCGCAAGACCGTGACGCTGACGGTCGCCAACACCGGCGACCGCCCGATCCAGGTCGGCTCGCACTATCATTTCTTCGAGACCAACCCGGCGCTGAAGTTCGATCGCAAGAAAGCCCGCGGCATGCGCCTCGACATCGCCGCCGGCACCGCGGTCCGCTTCGAGCCGGGCCAGACCCGCGACGTCCAGCTCGTCGCGGTGGCAGGCAAGAAGACCATCTACGGCTTCCGCGGCGACGTGATGGGGAAGCTGTGAAATCCACAGGAACGAGCGTGGCGCGCCACGGTTGAGGCGAAAACGGAGGACTTTGCCATGCTGTCACCTGTCCGCCTCGTCTCCGAAGCCGCCGAACTCGCCGCGCGCCGCCACAACGGCATGGCGCGCAAGGGCCGCGGTCATGAGCCTTACATCAACCACCTCGCCGAGGTCGCGAACCTGCTTGCGATCGCGACCGACGGCGCCGACGCCGAACTCGTTGCCGCCGGCTGGCTGCATGATGCGATCGAGGACACCGACACCACGCGCGAGGAGCTCGTGCAAAAATTCTCCGACCGTGTCGCGTCGCTTGTCGAGGAATGCACCGACGATATGAGCCTGCCGAAGCCGGAGCGGCGGCGGCGCCAGGTGCTCGACGCACCGGAAAAATCGGATGGCGCCAGGCTGATCAAGATCGCCGACAAGATCAGCAATATCGGCGCGCGCGTGCATTCCGATCCGACGGCCGAGGAACGTGACGACCTGGTCGATTACACCGACTGGGCCGAGCAGGTTGTCGCCGGTTGCCGCGGCGGCAACTCTTGGCTCGATACGACATTCGACGACATGGTGCTCACAGCGAGGACCTCGCTGTGAACACCGATCCAGAATTCAAACGCAAACGGGGCTTGTGATGTCCGTCAAAATAAAGCGTTCCGTCTATGCCGACATGTTCGGCCCGACCACCGGCGACAAGGTGCGGCTGGCCGACACCGACCTCATCATCGAGGTCGAGAAGGATTTCACCACCTACGGCGAGGAAGTGAAGTTCGGCGGCGGCAAGGTGATCCGCGACGGCATGGGGCAGTCGCAGGTCACCAACAAGCAGGGCGCGGCCGACACCGTCATCACCAATGCGCTGATCGTCGATCATTGGGGCATCGTGAAGGCCGACGTCGCGATCAAGGACGGTATGATCGCCGGCATCGGCAAGGCCGGCAATCCCGACATCCAGCCGGGTGTCACCATCATCATCGGCCCCGGCACCGACGTGATCGCGGGTGAAGGCAAGATCCTCACCGCCGGCGGCTTCGACAGCCACATCCATTTCATCTGCCCGCAGCAGATCGAGCACGCGCTGATGTCGGGCGTCACCTCGATGCTGGGGGGCGGCACCGGTCCCTCGCATGGTACGTTCGCCACCACCTGCACGCCGGGGCCTTGGCACATGGGGCGGATGATCCAGTCGTTCGACGCCTTCCCGGTCAATCTCGGCATCTCCGGCAAGGGCAACGCCTCGCGGCCCGCCGCGCTGGTCGAGATGATCAAGGCCGGCGCCTGTGCGCTGAAGCTGCACGAGGACTGGGGCACCACGCCGGCTGCGATCGACACCTGCCTGTCGGTCGCCGACGACTACGACATCCAGGTGATGATCCACACCGACACGCTCAACGAATCCGGCTTCGTCGAGGATACGATCAAGGCGTTCAAAGGCCGCACGATCCACGCCTTCCACACCGAGGGCGCCGGCGGCGGTCATGCCCCTGATATCATCAAGGTCGCAGGGCTGAAGAACGTGCTGCCGTCCTCGACCAACCCGACGCGGCCCTTCACGCGCAACACCATCGACGAGCATCTGGACATGCTGATGGTGTGCCACCACCTCGATCCCTCGATCGCGGAAGATCTGGCGTTCGCCGAAAGCCGCATCCGCAAGGAGACCATCGCGGCCGAGGACATCCTGCATGATCTCGGCGCGCTCTCCATGATCTCCTCGGACTCCCAGGCCATGGGCCGCCTCGGCGAGGTCATCATCCGGACCTGGCAGACCGCCGACAAGATGAAGAAGCAGCGCGGGTCGCTGCCGCAGGACAAGGGCAAGGACAACGACAATTTCCGCGTCAAGCGCTACATTGCCAAATACACGATCAATCCCGCGATCGCGCATGGCGTTTCGAAGCTGATCGGCTCGGTCGAGAAGGGCAAGCTCGCCGATCTCGTGCTGTGGTCGCCGGCCTTCTTCGGTGTCAAGCCGGACTGCGTCGTCAAGGGCGGCATGATCGTCGCGGCTCCCATGGGCGATCCCAACGCCTCGATCCCGACCCCGCAGCCGGTGCATTACCAGCCGATGTTCGGCGCCTTCGGCAAGGCGATGACCGCGTCCTCCGTGGTGTTCACCTCGAAGGCCGCGATCACCGGCGGCCTCGCGCGCAAGCTCGGCATCGACAAGAAGCTCTATGCGGTCCAGAACACCCGCGGCAGGATCTCGAAGAAGAGCATGATCCACAACGACGCCACGCCCAATATCGAGGTCGATCCGGAGACCTATGAGGTCCGTGCCGACGGCGAGCTTTTGACCTGCGCCCCCGCCGAGGTGCTGCCGATGGCGCAGCGATATTTCATGTACTGAAATAGCGCCTCAACGCATGTCCCAGGACCATGTCGTGGTCGCATATCGGAGACAGCTTTTCCGGTTTTGCGTTCGATCCCGCCTGGTCTAAGGTCCCGCCGGGTATCTGAAGCCCAGAAGAAAAGCCGGGAGGATTTCTCGTGATCTATGTCGTCGCCACCTTGACCATCAAGCCTGAAACGCGCGCCGAATTCATTGCAGCCGCCACCGCCTGCATCAAGGAGACGCGGAAAGAGCCCGGCAATATCGCCTATGATCTGCATGAGAGCGTCACCGATCCCGCCAAGATGGTGTTCGTGGAGCAGTGGGAGAATGCCGAGGCGCTGGTGCCGCATCGCGCCATGGAGCACATGAAGACGTTCGGCCGCGTTGCGGTGAAGTGTTTTACGGCGCCGCCAAAGATCGAAGTGATCACGCCCGAGAAGGTCGAGACACGGTAACGGGGTAAAAAGCGCATGATCCGGGCGACGCAGGTCAGGGGACAACACCGTTTCGCGGAAGCGCCGGCGGATACGGTCGTGCTCGATTTCGACGATCGACACCGCCGCCGCATGGCGATGACGGGAACGCGGGGGCTCGAGTTCCTGCTCGACCTGGAGAATGCCGTCGCACTGCGCGGCGGCGATGCGCTGGTGTTGGAGGACGGCCGGCTGGTCGAGGTGGTCGCAGCGCCCGAGCCGCTGCTCGAGATCCGCGGCCACGATCCGCACCACCTTATTCGCGTCGGCTGGCATCTCGGCAATCGCCACCTGCCGACGCAGATCATGGCCAAGGGCCTGCGCATCCGCCGCGACCACGTCATCGCAGCCATGGTGAAGGGCCTCGGCGCGCGCGTGATCGAGATCGAGGCGCCGTTCGATCCCGAGGGCGGCGCCTATGCCGATGCCGGTCGTGCGCATGGACATGACGACCACGCGCATCACGATCATGACCATGATGATCATCATGATCATCATGGTCATGATCACCACCATGATCATGCCGCACATGGCGACGGTCACGATCACCATCACCACGACGAGCATTGCGATCACCCCGACCATCACCATGGCCACAAGCATGCTCATGACCACAAATGAGCCGGTCGCGGCCCGCGACCTCGCGGAGCGCGAGGCGGCGGCGCTGTACCGGCTGATGACCTGGCTGTCACCCGCGTTTCCCGTCGGCGGCTTTTCCTACTCCAGCGGCATCGAATGGGCGGTCGAGGCCGGCGACATCACCGAGACCGCGTCGCTGGCGGACTGGCTCGACGCGATGCTTCGCGATGGCTCCGGCTTCTGCGATGCGACGTTTCTGGTCCACGCCTATCGCGCCACTGAAGCGGGCGAGGGCGACACCTTGAGCGATATCGCCGAGCTCGCCGCGGCCTTCGTGCCGTCGCGCGAGCGGCAGCTGGAGACGACGTCGCAGGGCCGTGCCTTTATCGATATCGCCCGCGCCGCGTGGGATGCCGACGGGCTGGACGGCATGGTTGCGGCATGCCGCACGCCGCTGGTCTATCCCGTTGCTGTTGGCGTGGTCGCCGCGGTGCACGGCGTGCCGCTGGGGCCGACGCTGCACGCCTTCCTGCATGCGCTGGTCTCGAACTGGATCTCCGCGGCCAGCCGGCTCATTCCGCTCGGCCAGACCGACAGCCAGCGCGTGTTGGTGAGGCTGGAAGCCGCGGTTGCCGCGACGGCGAATCGTGCGCTGGGTGCGATGTTGGACCATCTCGGTGGCGCGACGTTTCGCGCCGACCTCGCCAGCCTGCGGCACGAGACGCAATATACGCGGCTGTTCAGATCTTGAGCACGAGCCTCACTCCGTCGTCCCGGCGAAGGCCGGGACCCATAAGCACGAATCTTTGTGGGGATGGAGGGATGTGGCCACAGCCCGCCACATCAACTGAGTTCGGTGGCTATGGGTCCCGGCCTTCGCCGGGACGACATTAGGAGAGAGCATGTCGAAATCTCACGGCCCCTTGCGTGTCGGCATCGGCGGTCCGGTCGGATCGGGCAAGACCGCGCTGATGGACCTGCTCTGCAAGACCATGCGCGAGCGCTACGACATCGCCGCGATCACCAACGACATCTACACCAAATGGGATGCGGAATTCCTCGTGCGCTCGGGCTCGCTGACGCCGGATCGCATTGCCGGAGTCGAGACCGGCGGCTGCCCGCACACCGCGATCCGCGAGGACGCCTCGATGAATCTCGCCGCGGTGGCGGATATGCGCGCCAAGTTTCCGGGGCTCGATCTCGTGCTGATCGAATCCGGCGGTGATAACCTCGCTGCCACTTTTTCCCCGGAGCTCGCCGATCTCACCGTTTACGTCATCGACGTGGCGGCCGGCGACAAGATCCCGTCCAAGGGCGGGCCAGGCATCACCCGGTCCGACCTCCTTGTGATCAACAAGATCGACCTGGCGCCCTATGTCGGCGCCTCCCTGGAAAAGATGGAGACGGACGCCAGGCGCATGCGGGGCGAGCGGCCGTTCGTCATGACCAACCTGAAGAAGAGCCAGGGGCTGGACCGCATCATCGGCTTCATTGAGGCCAAAGGCGGCTTGAAACGGGCCGGCTGACCGGCGCGACGACCTAACGCAGGCGTTTCCCCCGTTAACGCGTTGGGCAGAGCCGTGTCCGCGGAACAAATTTCGGTCACGGCAATTGATTACCTCCGGTGCCCGGAGCAAATCCACCCGGCCCGACCATCGGCGGGCCGATTTAAGCTTCTCAGGCGACCAAGTTGCGTACCGATGCCTCCTCCTTCATTATCCCGGCCATTGGGGTCCACCCTGTTTCGGCACGTGCCCGTTCGAGCGGCGTCCATATGCTCCGTGTTTATTGCCGACCTCCAGCTTTCGCCTGAGTAGTCGCGTGGTCCGGCTGGGTTTCATCATCGGCTTCATTGCTCTTCTCGGAGCCCTGCTCTCCGGGCTTGCGGCTTATCGCGTCCACGACCAGGAGCTGGCGCTGGACCGGATCGCGCTGGCGCGCGCGATCGATGTCCATGCAAGCCTGGTCCAGGACCGGCTCACCGAGCGCGAACTGCTCGCGCGGGTTGCCTCCGGCCTGTTCCGGGCGCCGTCGGTGCTCAAGCCTAACATGCTCGAGCCGCTGCGCTCGGCCATCTACGCCTTCAAGACCGATTTCGTGGTGGCGGGCTGGGTCGCCCGCCTGAAGCCGAACGAGCTTGCCGCAGCGCAGGCCGCCATCGCGAGCGCCGGCTTCCCCAATCCGCGAATCCGCAGCTATGACGACAAGCCGATCGATCCGGCAGGTGTTACCCAGCCGATCGACGTGCTGATGGATCTCGAGCCGCGCAGCAACGAGACCAAAGGGCTGCCCGGCCGCAGTTACGACCAGGACCAGGTGCGCGGCGCCATGCTGGCGCGCGCCAGAGTGGAGAAGAGGTCGGTTGCCTCGGAACCGGTTGCCCTCCTGCGTAGCGGCGGCCCGATCGGCATCATTGTGGCCGCTCCCGTCATCCCAGAGGGCGCGACGGAGCCGGCGGGCTTCATCACATTTTCCTACGAGCTTTCCTCCCTGATGCTGACCAACGACGACATGTCGTTGTTCGCGGTCGCGTTGAAGGATCCGCGCCGCGAGGGTGGTGAGCTCGTCGCCAACGATCAAGGCGTGGTCTCGGCCCGCACGACGGCGGCCGATGGGCCGGCCCCGTCGGCGACGCGCACGGTGAGCTTCGGTGGTCGCGACTGGCAGCTCGGCTATTACGCCAAGACCAATTCGGCGCGCCGCGCCGAGCAGACTGCGATCATCGTGGCGGCAATCGGCCTTGCGATCACCGCGATGGTGTGCGGCCTGTTCGGCTATGTCGCCTACAACAATTTGCGGCTCAGCCGGGAAATCCAGGTCAGAATCGGCTTCGAGCGCCGGCTGACGGCTGTCATCGACGAGCTCAACCACCGGGTCAAAAACATCCTGGCGGTGATCCAGTCGATCGTGACCCGTACGCTGCGCCATGGCTCCGACATCGATGTCGCGCGCGAGCTCCTGATCGGTCGCATCCATGCCATGTCCAACGTCGTCTCGTTGCTCAGCGAGAGCCAGTGGCAGGGCGTCAAGCTGAAGGGCCTGTTCGAGGCGCGCGCCATCCCGCATGCCGACCGCATCGCCGTTACCGGTCCTGACATCGCAGTCAGCGCGCGCGCGGCGCAGAGCCTGTCGCTGCTGTTCTTCGAGCTCGCCTCGCACTCCGACGAGGGCCTATCGCTGGTCGGCAAGCATCCGCACATCACTGCCAATTGGACGGTGACCAACGAGGGGGCCGGCGAGGTCTTCTATTTCCGCTGGGAGGAGTTCAACACCAGCGAAGCGACGCGCCGCCCCGATTCCGATTTCGGCCTGATCCTGCTCGACCGCGTCGCGCCCGAGGCGCTCGGCGGCACCGCCAAGCGCTATTTCACCGACGTCTCCTATGTCTACGAGCTGACCGCGCCGATGGAGACGGTAGAGGACATGACCGAGCGCGACCGTACCGACAAGCTGTCAGCACCGATCCGGCCGGCGCGGTAATTCGAGGCTGGAGTTCGCTCGAAAACGCCTAGCTCTTCGGCCGCAGCACGAGGTCAACCAGAGTCCGCGCGTAGGCCGGCGTGATCGGCGCGATGCCGAAGACGTAGCGGTAGAACAGGCCGCCATAGATCGCGTCGTAGAGATCCTGGGGCGGAGCTTCCGCCAGAATGCTGCCGTCGCTCTGGCCCGCGGCGATCATCTCGATCAGCGCGTCGCGCCGGAATTGCAGATAACGGGCGTAGAACAGCTCCGCCGAGCCGGTCTTGGAGATGCATTCGGAGATGACGGCGAGCTGGACTTTGCCGAACTCGCCCTGGAGCGCTTCGGCATAGGCCGCGGCATGGCGGCGTGCGCGCGCGGCGGGGCTGCCCGAGCTTGCAGGCGGCAGCGGCAGCATCTGCGCGGCATGGTGAAGGAAAGCGTCGATCAGCAAGGCTTCGCGGGACGGCCACCATTTGTAGATCGTCATCTTGGAGACGCTGGAGTGGCGTGCGATCGCGTCGATGGTGGTGGCGGCAAGCCCGGTGGTGGCCATCAGCGCATAGGCGCTTTGGAGAATGGCGTTGGTGGTCTCGATCGACCTTGGCCGGCCGCGCCGGGGCGCGCTGTCGGCTCCCTCACTCCCGCCATTCGCCATCACCACGCCCGGCCTCCTCGCGCAATCCGCTGCCGCTCCGCATAGCCCAGCCGTAATGGCCGGCCTAGCGGAATCGGAAGGTGCGGGGTTAGGCCTGCTGCCGCAAGGCCGCGGGCAGGTCCTGCCGCTTCGACCAGGCGATGTAATATGCGACCGCGGCCATCGCCGCGAAGCCCGCCAGACTCACGGCGATCTGCATCACCACCAGATTCGCGCCGGTAATCAGGATGAGATGGCCAGCAAGTGACAGGAACACGCCGACGCAGAACACCGCGAGCCACTCCTCGCCGCATCGGATGACCGCCCGTAGCGATCTCCATTGCAGGCCGGGATGATCGGCCGGGACGAGATGTGTAGCGATGAAAGCGAGCGCGAGGAAGTGGACCACGCGATAGGGTGCGAGGTTTTCCTTGTCGGTCGGCGTGATATTGTCCAGCACGATGTCCGGCAGGTAGGCGGCAAGCGCCGGCGAGTGGCGCATCAGCGTGATCGCCAGTGCGAATACGAGATAGGCGCCCGCAAGCACGCGCAGCCAGGACAAGCCGTGCAGCGCGCGGCCCGACGCACCCGTCACGGCAAACCAGCCGCCCAGCACCATCAGCATCTGCCAGCAGAACGGGTTGAAGGTCCACTCCTGGTCCGGATAGACCCGGAAATTCCAGTCGAACCAGCGCGCCGCAACGTAGAGCGCGACCGATGCCGCAAGCGTCAGGTTCGGCCGCCGCAACAGCCCCCACAGCGCGAACGGAAAGAAGGCCATCAGCGGGATCATCAGCTGCAACAGGTCGAGATTCAGCGGCTCCTCCTGGAGCACGAGGCCACGCACCAGGATGCGCAGCGGGTGCTCGAGAATTCCCGATATGTTGTATTCGTGGATGATCTCGGGCGCCATCGATTGCGAGGCGACATAGGCGATGGTGTCGATATAGATCACGAACAGCACGACATAGGCGGCATACAGCCGCCAGACGCGGCGAAAGATGCGCGTCGCCGCGACGACGTAGCCGCGCTCCAGTGCGATCCTGCCGTGAATAATCGCGACGCCATAGCCCACCACGAACACGAACAAGTCTGCGGCGCCGCTGAAGCCGAAGTTGCGCAGCGTCAGCAAATTGACGACGTTGTTCGGGATGTGGTCGACGAAAACCGACCAGTTGGCGATACCGAGCGTCAAATAGAGCCGGGGGTCATGATGGAATGCGGCGAGGTTCGCCTGGACGGACGGTTTCATCGAGAAAATGGCTTTTGGAATCAGGGGCGCTGCTTTTAGCGGCAACCGCCTGCCTGTCCGAGTAGCGTTTGCGTGATGGCGCAGGCAAACGGCCGGACGGCGCCAAATCTGACGCCGGGCCGCCGGTACCTATTCGATAGATGCGTTCGCGCGACTTCTGACGAAATATTCTAACCCGCGGTAGCTGCTACTCGGCAGGTTCGGCCGAGGCCTCGTCGGGTGCGCCGGCGCGGCTCGCCATGATTCCGAGCGCGACGCCGCCGATCGCCAGGATCGGCAACAGCCGCTTGATCCCGACGGCGCGAACGATCTGGAGTCCGGTGGCGAGCAGCATGGGGTCCGCGAGCATGTTCGAGGCCGCCGACTTCGTGGCGCGCTCGGCTACGATATGAGCTTGCTTGCGCAGCTGCCGTTTGTAGACCCAATAGCTTACCGCCGCGGTCAGGGTCAGCAGAAAGAAAATGCCTGCACCGGCGAGGCAGGCCTGCACCGGACCATATTTGTTGAGCACCGAAATGAATGCCGCCGCGCACAGGAAGCAGGTGGTGATGAAGAGCGCGAACGCCGCGCCTGCTGCCAGCGAGGTCAGCCGCACGGTGGTGCCGGTGGATGCACTGATCCCGTCGATGATGCGCTGAAACATGGTCTTGCTCCTCAGATCCCCACAAGCCGGCACCGGCGGCGCCGCTGCGCCACCGTCTCGATACAAGTTCGCGACCTCAGCGGCGCCAGGCCGCGCCGATCAGGAAGCCGATGCCGAGCGCGAGCCCGACGGTCGCGAGCGGCCGCTGGCTGATCGCGTCCTCCAGCGTCTCCTCGATCGAGCCGTAGGCCTCCTGTGCGGCGTCCATCATCGCGCTGCCGCGCTCCGACATGTCGTCGATCGCGGAATCCACGTTCTCGCGCGCCTGGCGATAGCCGCGGCGGGCCTGCTTGCCGGAGGAGTTGGCAAAAGTATTGAGCGCGTCGGTGATCTGATCGGTGAGGGCGGCGATATCGCTTTTCACGGCTGCTACATCCTTCTCGAGGCGTTCTCGGGTGGCTTTGTCGGTCCAGTCTCTCATCCCGGCTTCGGCGTTGGTGGTGGACATCAGGGGCTCCGAGCTGTTGACGGTTGAGACAGCCGGGAAACGTTTCGTCGTCGGGTAAGTTCCGTTCACGGAAACCGCTCAGTCCTGCGGGAGCTGCGGCGAATCCTGCGGCAACAGATGCTCCTTCAGGATCAGGGCGACGATCAGCAGCGGCGACGACAGGAACGCGCCCATCGGGCCCCACAGCCAGGTCCAGAACGCCAGCGCCAGCAGCACCGCCAGCGCATTGAGCGCCAGCCGCCGGCCGATGATGGTGGGCGTAACGAAATGTCCCTCCAGGAAGGTGATGCCGCCAAAGGCGAGCGCCGCCATCAGGCCGCCGCTGACGGTCGGGAAGGTGACCAGTCCCACCACGACCAGAATGGCGAACATGGCGACCGGTCCGATGATCGGAATGAAATTGAGGGTGGCCGCGAGCGCGCCGAGGCCAGCCGGATTGGGCATTCCGGTGAGGGCGCAAACGAGGCCGGCGGCGACGCCGACGCCGACATTGATGAGGGTCACGGTCAAGAGATAGTTGCCGAGATGGACCTCGATCTCGTTGAGGATGCGAAGGGTGCGCAGCCGTGCCTCATGATCGCTGAAGGTCATGATCATCGCCCGTCGCAGGTCTCGCCAGCTGGCGATGAACAGGATCAGGGTGACGAAGAACAGCAGGAATTCGGTAAAGGTCGGTGACAGGAATTCGATCGTCGGCTGCACCCAGTCGAACTTCGGCATCTGGAAGCTTGGCAATCCCTCCGAGCCGCCGAGCATCATCTGCAGCTCTCGCCACAGCGCCAGCGGCCGGTCGAACACGTGGACTTTGTCTTTCAACTGCGCGCCGAGTTCGGGCAGGCGCGAGCTCCATTCCATCGCTGGCGAAGCAATGAGCGCTACGATGAACCCGACTACGGCGGTCACCGCGAACACGATCAGCGCGGCCGCGAGGCTCCGCGGCACTTTCCGTTTCTCCAGGAAGGTCGCTGCCGGCGAGAGCATCGTGCCGGTGACGAACGCCATCACGACCGGCAGGAAGAACGCCTTGCCGACATAGAGCACCGCGACGATGGCGATGAGGAGCAGTCCGGCGAGCGAGAGGGCGACGAGTTCGGTGCGGCGGATCACCGGCGGAAGTTCGCCGTGGCTCTCGGGAAGCGGAGTGCCTTCGCCGTTGCCGGAAGTCATACGTTCACTGGGAAGGACGCGCACAATACCTCTCCGGCACGGAGTCTTCGGTCCGCGCGCCCATGACGAGGGGAGAACGTCCAAGCACCCTCCGGGTTCCATCGCGGCTTCGTGAAGAAATGCTCGCTTGACTGTGACGTCGCTGCTGCATCGCTGCGCGGAACTTGTATCGGCTCGGCCGCGTTGATCGACACAGCGCATCACCCAGATGCGGGCATTCAACGGGGCAGCACATGACAAAGTTCTCTGCAGTCCGACGCCGCTTATCGCCGCGCCGCATCACCGCATTCGCCTTCGCAACCGCTTTGCTGGCAGTGCCGTTTGGCGCCGCAAGCGCACAGACGCTGGGCTACACCTATCCGCAGGATCAGGCCTACCCGCAGGGCCAGGGCTATTCGCAGGGCTATGCGAGCCCAGGCTATGCGAACCAAGGCTACGCAAGCCAAAACGCGCAGGCCGCCGACGAGGATGCCGCGCTACCCGATCGCCTGCGCAAGCAGATTGTCAGTTTCGACCGCAGCGAGCCGGCCGGTACCATCGTCATCGATACCAACAATACTTATCTCTACTACGTACTCGGCCAAGGCCGCGCCATCCGTTATGGCGTCGGCGTCGGGCGCGAAGGTTTCACCTGGTCGGGTGTGCAGAGCGTCAGCCGCAAGGCGGAGTGGCCGGACTGGCATCCGCCGGCCCAGATGATCGCGCGCCAACCCTATCTGCCTCGCTTCGTCGCTGGTGGCCCCGGCAATCCGCTCGGCGCGCGTGCGATGTATCTCGGATCGAGCGAATACCGCATCCATGGCACCAACGATCCCACGACGATCGGCAAGTTCGTTTCGTCCGGCTGCATCCGCATGACCAATGAGGACGTCACCGACCTGTTCAACCGCGTCAATGTCGGTGCAAAGGTCGTTGTGCTGCCGAAGAACGCGCCGCTGATGGCAAAAGGCGGGGATTCCGTGCGCAAGCGTCCGGCTGTGACGGCGCTGCCCTCGGGCCGGCAGGCGCTGAACATTTCGAATTCCGCCGTGAACTAAGTTGAGTGAGGTCACATGAAGAGACGTTCGATCGGCAAACTCGCCGGTGGCGTGGCGGCATTCGTCGCCGTTGCCTCCTTCGGCCTCGCGCTTACGCCATCTGCCCATGCGGAGGACTTTTTCTCGGCCCTGTTCGGCGGCTTCCGCGGGCGGGCGGCGCCCGAGATCCGCATGCCGTTCCAGACCGATGACGCGCCGCGCTACGACACGCCGCGCCAGCGGGCCTCCTATGGCGGCGGCACGGCCTATTGCGTGCGCGGCTGCGACGGACGGTATTTCCCGGCGCAGGGAAACGATTCCGAGAGCAAGGCGCAATCCTGCAAGAGCTTCTGCCCGGCCTCGGAGACCTCCCTGGTCTACGGTGGCAACATCGACGACGCGACGACGAACAAGGGGAAATCCTATTCCGACCTGCCGAACGCGTTCCGCTATCGCAATGAGATTGTCGCAGGCTGCACCTGCAACGGCAAGGATCCGGTCGGGCTCGCTCAGGTCAAGGTCGACGACGATCCCACCTTGCGCAAGGGGGACATCGTTGCGGGCGCCGACGGCTTGGTGGTCGCCAGCCGCAGTGCCAACGACCGCCGCGGCGTCGCGATGAATTTCTCCCCGCTGCCCGATTCGGTGCGCGCAAGATTCCGCCAGGTGCCGGTGGTGGCGAAGGAGTAGCGTCAACGTCGTCCTGGCGGAAGCCAGGACCCATTGCCCCAAATGCCGGTCTTGCCCCCACACGGCTGACCACCGGCCTGCCCCTTGCAGAGTGCGGTGGCTATGGGTCCTGGCTTTCGCCAGGACGACACCGAAGCCTGTGTGGCTCTAGATACCCGCCCTATGCCGCGCGGATCTTGCCGAGGAAGTCGCTGACCTCATGGCCGAGCTGGCGGCTTTGGTTCTCCAGCATCTCGGAGGCGTGCTTCACGTTGTCGGCGGCAGCGGCAGCAGCGTCCGCATCGGATTTGACGCCGGTGATGTTGTCCGAGACGTTCTTGGTGCCCTGCGCCGCAAACTGGGTGCTGCGGGTGATTTCTTGCGTGGCCGCTCCCTGCTCCTGCACGGCGGCGGCGATTGCGGTTGCGACCTCGTTCACTTCGCCGATGATGCCGCCGATGGTCTGGATCGCGCTGATGGCGTCGCCCGCGACCTTCTGGATGTCGGCGATCTGCTCGGAGATCTCCTCGGTCGCCTTGGCCGTCTGGCTCGCCAGCGACTTCACCTCGGAGGCGACCACGGCAAAGCCGCGACCGGCTTCGCCGGCGCGGGCCGCCTCGATCGTGGCGTTGAGCGCGAGCAAATTGGTCTGCTGCGCAATGGTGTTGATCAGACCGACGACCTCGCCGATGCGGCCGGCCGATTTCTGAAGTCCCTGCACCGTGCCGTCGGTCTCGCGCGCCTGGGTCACGGCGCGGCTGGCGATGCCTGCGGCATGCGCGGCCTGCTGGCTGATGTCGTTGATCGAGGCGCTGAGCTCTTCCGCGGCGGCGGCGACGCTGTCGACGCTCATAGAGGCGTCATTGGAGGCCTTGCCTGCGACCTGCACGCGGTCGTTGGTCTGCCGCGACACCGCGGAGAGATCGCCCGAGGTCTTGCGCATTTCGCCGGAGGCTTCGCTCAATTCGCCGAGCGTCTTGCGCACCGCGCCCTCGAACTCGCCGACATAGGTCTCGACCGCGCGCTGGCGCGCGGAGGCGCCCGCATTGCGTTCGCGCTCCTGCGCCTCGATCGTGAGCTTCTCGTTGGCCTGCTGCTTGAAGGTCTCCAGCGCGCCGGCAAGCGCGCCGATCTCGTCGTTGCGATCGAGATAGCCGCTGTCGACGGCAAGGTCGCCGCCAGCGACCTTCAGCATGGCGTCCCGAATGGTGTTGAGCGGAGTGATGACGCGGCGGCTGACCAGCATGATCGCGCCGACGGCAAGCCCCACGGCGAGCGCCAGCAGCGTCAGCTGCACGATCAGTGCGCGCTGTGCGGTGCCGCGCTGCTCCTGCGTGTGGATCTTGGCAGCATCGAGCGCACCTTCTGCCACTGCGACCGCACTCGCCATGCGGCCGACCGTGAGCGGGCTCCATTGGTTCGCCGTCATCTCGGGCTTCTCACCCTTGACCAGCGCGTCCGCGAGACGGTCGCGCAAGGCCAGATATTGCGGCTCGAAATAGGAGGTCTTGGCGGAGGCCATCGCGGAGGCGAGCCCCGCCGGCAACTGCACGCCGGACGTCGACAACTCCAGCGCCTTCCACATCGCGCTCGTGCCGCCGACATGTTGGGTATAGGCGTAGCGGCCTTCCGGCGTGACCTTGCCGGCGGCAAGCCCGGTCGAGACGATCAGCGACGCCTCGCCCGCGGTGTTGCGGAGCAACCAGGCGTTCTGCTTGATCGACAGGAGCTGGTCGATCGTGGCGTCCAGGTGATTGACCGTGGCTGCCAACGTGTTCGAGAGCTTGTCGAGCGTGTCGAGCAGGCCCTGCGTCGTCTCCATGTATTCCTTGGGCAGGCCGGCGCGGCGGTGGTCCTTCGGCTTGGCCACATCCTCCCAGAACTGCTTCTGCTCTTCGGTCAGCAATTTGAATAGACGCGCGAGCTCCGGCACCAGCGTACCCGATTGCGGAAAGTCCATGGCCGGCAGCAGCTCGATCGCGCGCGCCATGGCAGGCATTTGGGCATCGCGCAGGGCGCGCAGATATTTCTCGATCTCGCCGTCCATCGGCTCGGTCGCGTTCAGGAGGCGGACCGTGGTCGAGCGATCGGTGCGCAGATTGTGCATCGCCTTGAACAGATCGGCGGATGTGACGGCGATCTGCGAGATGCGGTTGGCGGTCTTCAGGCGATCCCAGGACTCGTAGGCGGTGAGCGAGAGTGCGATCACCACGCAGATCGATGTGATCGCGATCACCGCCTTCAGCAGCGCGGATACGGTCAGACGATTCAGCATCGAAGTCCCCAATTCCCATTACAAAGTTCGTGAAGTCGCCCCCGGCAACATCGGAAAAAGGGGCACGCAAGACCAGGCAATCGCATGCCGTTTGTGGCTCAGGGCCCAAACGGCGACTGCATCTGAAAGGAAAAGGGTAAAGTTTTAGGCAGGCCGACTGACGGTAGAAGTACGGAATTACTAGAAGTTGCAGAGGGTTGCCTCAATGGAACCGGCACGAGAGTTGTGCGTTAAGAGAGCGTCAGCAACTGCCTAAAAGGGGGGTCCTAGCAATGTTGGTCGGCGTCCTCGTCACCTTTCTCGTCGTCATTCTCGTACTTTACCTCATCAACATGCTGCCGATGGACGGCCGCGCCAAGCAGATCGCGCGGGTGGTCGTCATCATCATCGGCATCGTCTCGCTGCTGAAATATCTGGCAGTATTCTAGCCCGCTTCGTAGCCCGGGTGGAGCGCAGCGCAATCCGGGTCTTGCCCCAAGCGATAGCGGCCCCGGATTACGCTTCGCTCCATCCGGGCTACTGCGCGAACAAAAAAGCCCCGGCGCGAGCCGGGGCTTTCGGTGTTGACTGGCTGGGCTCAGCCGGTCGCCTTTTCAGCCAGCCGCTTTGGCCTCGCGGCGGCGGGCGGTGAGGATGTATTCGGTGTAGCCGTTGGGCTGCTCGCGCCCCTTGAAGATGAGGTCGCTCGCCGCCCTGAAGGCCGTGCCGTCGAAGGCGGGCGCCATCGGCTTGTAGACGGGATCGCCGGCGTTCTGCTTGTCGACCACGACCGCCATGCGCTTGAGCGATTCCATCACCTGCGCCTCGGTGATGACGCCCTGGTGCAGCCAGTTGGCCAAGTGCTGGCTGGAAATGCGCAGGGTGGCACGGTCTTCCATCAGGCCGACGTCGTGGATGTCAGGCACCTTGGAGCAGCCGACGCCCTGGTCGATCCAGCGCACGACATAGCCCAGGATGCCCTGGCAGTTGTTGTCGATCTCCTGCTTGACGTCGTCGGGCGCCCAGTTCGACTTCGACACCGGGATGGTGAGGATGTCCTCGAGCTTTGCGCGCGGGCCGGCCTTGGCGAGCTCTTGCTGGCGCGCGGCGACGTGGACCTGGTGGTAGTGCAGCGCGTGCAGCGTCGCGGCGGTCGGCGAGGGCACCCAGGCGGTGGTGGCACCGGCCTGCGGATGGGCGAGCTTCTGCGCCAGCATGTCCGCCATCTTGTCCGGCGCGGCCCACATGCCCTTGCCGATCTGGGCATGGCCGGGCAGGCCACAGATCAGGCCCATGTCGACATTCCAGTCCTCATAGGCCTTGATCCAGGCCTGCGCCTTCATCTCGTTCTTGCGGATCATCGGACCCGCCTCCATCGAGGTGTGGATCTCGTCGCCGGTGCGGTCGAGGAAGCCGGTGTTGATGAACATGATGCGCTTGGAGGCGCGCTGGATGCAGGCCTTGAGGTTGACGGTGGTGCGCCGCTCCTCGTCCATGATGCCGACCTTGAGCGTGTTCTCGGGCAGCGACAGCATCTTTTCGACGCGATCGAAGATCTCGCAGGTCAGCGACACCTCGTCGGGGCCGTGCATCTTCGGCTTGACGATATAGGCAGATCCGGTGCGGCTGTTCTTGACGTTGGAGTTGCCTTTCAAGTCATGCACGGCAAGAAGTCCGGAGACGGCGGCGTCGAGCAGGCCTTCCGGAATCTCCTCGCCCTTGTCGTCCAGCACCGCGTCGGTGAACATGTGGTGACCGCAATTGCGCATCAGCAGCAGGCTGCGGCCGTGCAATTTCACTTCGCCCTTGCCGTCAGGCGTCTTGTAGCTGCGGTCGGCATTGAGCGAGCGCGTCAGCGTCTTGCCGCCCTTCTCGAAATCGGCCGACAGCGTGCCGTTCATCAGGCCGAGCGTGTTGCGATAGACCAGCACCTTGTCCTCGGCATCGACGGCCGCGACCGAGTCTTCCATGTCGAGAATCGTGGAGACCGCGGACTCCATGACCATGTCCGCGACGCCGGCCGGATCGTCCTTGCCAATCGCGCTGCTGCGGTCGATCTTCACCTCGACATGCAGGCCGTTGTTGGCGAGCAGCACCGCGCTCGGTGCGGCCGCATCGCCCTGGAAGCCTGCGAATTGCGCGGCGTTCTTCAGCGCGGTGGCATTGCCGCTCTTCAGCTTCACCGCGAGCTGGCCCGCGACCACGCTATAGGCGGTGACGTCGGTGTGACTGCCGGTCGCCAGCGGCACCGCGGCATCGAGGAACGCTTTCGCTTTTGCGATGACCTTGTCGCCGCGTGCCTTGTTGTAGCCCTTGCCGCTCTCGGACGGATCGTGCGGGATCGCGTCGGTGCCGTAGAAGGCGTCATAGAGCGAGCCCCAGCGCGCATTCGCCGCGTTCAGCGCATAGCGTGCGTTGGTCAGGGGCACGACGAGCTGAGGGCCGCAGATCGTGCCGATCTCCTCGTCCACATTGGCGGTCTCGACCGTCTGCGTCGCCGGCTCCGGGACCAGATAGCCGATCTCCTTCAGGAAGGCGGTATAGGCGTTGAGGTCGAACGCCTTGCCCTTGTTGGCGCGGTGCCAGTCGTCGATCTTGGCCTGCAGCGTGTCGCGCTCCGCCAGCAGCGCGCGGTTCTTCGGGCCCAGCTCCTTGATGATGGCGGCGAGCCCGGCCCAGAACGCATCCGGCGCGATTCCCGTCTTCGGGGCCGCTTCCTTGGCGATGAAATCGAACAGGACGGGAGCGATCTTCAATCCGTGGGCGTCGACGCGTTTCATGATGGGCTTTCTCGTTGGAAATGGCTGTTTTTGGCTGCTTTTGATCCGACAGCAGCAAAATGCGCTCCAAGGAGCGGCTTTCAGGGCCCTATTAGCCCCAAAATCGGGGCCGTGAGAAGGCCCCCAAAAGTTGTCAAAATGTCAAGGCGGGGTGGGCGGCCGACGCACGGTGTCATTCCCCGCGAAGGCGGGGAATCCAGTACGCCGCGGCCTCTCGGCTGAATCACTGCTCTCGGTGGAATACTGGGTCGCCCGGTCAAGCCGGGCGACGACAGCGGGGCAGCAGCCCGGCTTCAAATATTCGCGGCGAGGTCCACGAGTTCGTCGAACAGCACGCCGGTCGTCTTGAGCATCTGTTCGATCTCGTCCGCCGCCTCGGCGACCGTCCGCGTCGAGGTATCGATCACGAGCTCAGCGGCTTGCGGCGTCTCGTAGTCGTTGAGAATGCCGGTGAACGACGCGAGCGTGCCGGCGCGGGCCTTCTTGTAGTGGCCCTTGGGGTCGCGCTCCTCGCAGATTCCCGCCGGCGTCGCGACGTGGATCTCGCGGAACGAAGTGTCGGCGATGCGGCGCGCGGTGGCGCGGTCCTCGCGGGCGGGCGAGACGGCGGCGACAATCGCGATGTGGCCGTTGCGGGCGAGATGCGTCGCGACTTCGGCGAGACGCCGGATGTTCTCGCTGCGATCAGCGGCCGAGAAGCCGAGATCGCTGTTGAGCCCGGCACGCAGCGTGTCGCCGTCGAGCAGGATCGGCGAGCCGCCATTGCTGAACAGCCGCCGCTCCAACGCTTTTGCGAGCGTCGACTTGCCGGAGGCGGGGAGGCCGGTGAGCCAGATCACGGCGCCGTTGTGACGATAGCGCGCGGAGCGTTCGTCGGGCCGCAGCGCCGATTCCACCGGCACGATGTCGACGGGCAGGGCGCGCTGGCCGGCATCGACCGACAGCACCAGACCGCCGCCGGCGATGCGCCCGGACACTTCGATCACGAGACGGCCGGTGCGCGGATTTTCCGTGTAGGGGTCGGTGGCAATCGGATTCGAAAGGGAAATGTCGATCTCGCCGACATGGTTGCGCCCGATCGCCTTGTTCTCGACGCTCGACAGCTCGCCGGGATCGACCGCCTTCTCGATTGCGACGACGGTGGCGCGGCTTTCCTTCGGTCCGCAGCGAACCAGGAGCTGGTCGCCCTTGGCCAGCGGCTTGTCGTGCAGCCAGAATATCCGCGCGCGCAGCCGTCGCGTCTCGCGCGGCGCGCTGCTGGTATGCGCGATGATATCGCCACGTTCGAGGAACAGCTCGCGGTCGAGCGTGATGCCGACCGAGCGGCCCGCACCCTGTCGGCCCGCGACCGGCGTCACCGGCCAGCTCTCGACCGTCTTGATCCTGGCGATCTTGCCGGCGGGCATGATCACGATTTCGTCGCCGGCAACCAGGCTGCCGGATTCGATCCGGCCCGCGACGATGCGGCGGTCGTCGAACTTGTAGATCGCCTGCACCGGCAGGCGCAGCGCCAAGGCTTCCAGCGGCCGCGCCGGCTCGAGCCTGTCGAGCGCTTCGACCACGGTGGGACCCTTGTACCAGCCAATGCGGTCGGTGCGCTCGGCGACGCCGTCACCGTCGCGGGCGGAAATCGGGATCACGGCCGTGGGCTTCACGCCAAGGCTCTGCAGATGCGCCGAGATCTCGTCGCTGATCGCCTTGAAGCGCTCGGCGGCGAAGTCGACGCGGTCCATCTTGTTGACGACGATCGCGACCTGCTTCACGCCGAGCAGATGCAGGAGATAGCCGTGCCGCCTCGTCTGGTCGCGCACGCCTTCAAGCGCGTCGATGATCAGCACCGCGCCGTCGGCCTGCGAGGCGCCGGTGATCATGTTGCGCAGGAATTCCGCGTGGCCGGGTGCGTCGATCAGCACGATGTCGCGCGAATTGGTGCGGAAGCGGATCTGCGTGGTGTCGATGGTGATGCCCTGGTCGCGCTCGGTCTGGAGTGCGTCGAGCAGGAACGACCATTCGAACGGCATACCGCGCCGCGCGCTGACGGCCTTGAGCATGTCGAGCTTGCCGTCGGGCAGGCTGCCGGTCTCGTGCAGCAGGCGGCCGACCAGCGTCGACTTGCCATGGTCGACATGGCCGACGATGACGATGCGGACCTGCGGACGCGTGGTGCCGTTCGGTGTGGCGGGCGATGCGGGGGTGACGATCATGTTCATACGACGCTCGCGTCCTTGATCAGAGATAGCCGGCGACGCGCAGGCGCTCGAAAGCGTCCTCGGTCTCGTGGTCGAGCGCGCGGCCGGAACGTTCCGGCACCTTGGTCTGCTCGAGCTCGATCAGGATCTCGTCGATAGTCGACGCGTTTGAGGCGACCGGGTTGGTGATGTCCTGATCACCCAGCGAGCGATAGCGCTTGCCGTTTTGCGACAGATACAGCGGGATGATCGGGATGTTCTCGCGCTTGGTGTAGGCCCAGATATCTGACTCGGTCCAATGCAGGATCGGATGAATGCGCAAATGCGCGCCTTGCGGCGGCGAGGCGTTGAAGTGATCCCAGAATTCCGGCGGCTGGTCACGCACGTCCCAATTGCCTTCGAGCCCACGCGGCGAGAACACGCGCTCCTTGGCGCGCGTCGCCTCCTCGTCGCGGCGAATGCCGGCGATCAGACCGTCGAAACCGTATTTGGCGAGTGCCATCTTGAGGCCCTCGGTCTTGCGCGCGGCGGAACGGGCGGCGGGCGGCAGCGTTGGGTCGACGGCATCAATCGGCGGGCAGGGCTCGACGCGCAGATCGAGATCCCATTCCTTGCCGTAGTGATCGCGGAAGCGATACATCTCCGGAAATTTCTTGCCGGTGTCGACATGGAGGGCCGGAAACGGCAGGCGGCCGAAGAACGCCTTGCGCGCCAGCCAGATCATGACGTTGGAGTCCTTGCCGAGCGACCACAGCAGGGCGATCTTCTTGAGGCGGCCGAAGGCTTCGCGGAAGATGTAGATGCTCTGGGCCTCGAGCTGGTCGAGATGGTCCATGCTCGGGGCAAGGTCAGCAGAAAATTCTTGCGTGTGCGCGCGCTCGGCCGCGGCCGGGCTGCTCAGCCCGCCAGCAGGGGAATTGTCCTTGAGAAGATGCATCTCTGCCACTTTGCGTTTGGAGGCGAAAATTCTATAGTTGCGGTGCAAGAGAGAAGAAAAAATTTTCTCTTTGCGCGCTCGAAACGACACATATATAGAAAATAATTCCAGTCAACCCCGGATGTGGGGGAAGCGAGTATCGTATGCGGTTCTTGCCCGTGTTCCTCGATCTCAAGGCCGGTCCGGTGGTCCTCATCGGCGCGGGTGAGCTTTTGCGCGCCAAGCTGCGCGTGCTCACTGCGGCCGGTGCGCGCATTCGCGTGCATGCGATCGACGGCAATCAGGACCTGGGTCTGAGCTCCGAGGACGCCGCGCGTATCGACATTGCGGCGGCCGATCCGCTGACCGCCGATCTCTCGGGAATCATCGCGGTCGTTTGCGCCGGCGCAGGCGATGTCGGCGTGGCGATGTCGGTCCGCGCCAAGGCGCTCGGCCTGCCCGTCAATGTCATGGACGATCTCGAGCATTCGAGCTTCATCTTCCCGGCGATCGTCGATCGCGGCGATGTCGTGGTCGCTATCGGCACTGGCGGCACGTCGCCGGTGGTGGCGCGGCGCGTGCGCGAGAAGATCGAGGCGCTGCTGCCGGCGCGCATCGGCGAACTCGCCGAGTTCATCGGCGGCTTCCGTAAATCCATCAACGAACGTATTGCCGAGTTTCCGCTGCGCCGCCGGTTCTGGGAGCGCGTCATCGACGGCCCGATCGGCGCCGCCGTTCTGGCCGGCCGCAAAGGCGAGGCGGACGCTGCGCTCAAGGCTATTGCCGATCCATCCGCGTTCGCGCGGGCCGACAAGCCGGAAGGCTCGGTCGCGCTGGTCGGCGCCGGTCCGGGGGATCCGGATTTGCTCACCATCAAGGCGCTGCGCGCGCTCCAGGATGCCGACATCGTCTTCCATGACGAGCTGGTCTCGCCTGAAATTCTCGACCGCATCCGCCGTGACACCACGCGCGTGCCGGTCGGCCGCCGCGTCGGCAAGCCCGGCATCGGGCAGGACGCCATCAACAAGCGCATGATCGAGGCCGCCCAATCCGGCCAGCGTGTGGTGCGGCTGAAGGGCGGCGATCCGTTCGTGTTCGGCCGCGGCGGCGAAGAAGTCGAAGCGTTGCGTGCCGCCGGCGTTGCCTATTCGATCATTCCCGGCATCACCGCAGGGCTCGGCGGTGCCGCCGATTTCGAGGTGCCGCTCACCTATCGGAACGAAGCGACCCGCATCACCTTCCTCACCGCGCACAAGGCGCGCGACGCGGAAGTCGTGGACTGGTCGACACTGACCGACGCCAGGATGACCGTCGTGGTCTACATGGGCATGACGGCTGCGCCGGCGATACGGGCCGGCCTCTTGGCCGCCGGTCGTTCGCCGGAGACGCCGGTCGGCGTGTTCGCCCGCGTCACGCGGCCCGATGCGCAAGGCGCGATCGGCACGCTGCGCGACCTGCCTGAGCTGGTCCGCCGGACCAACGGCGGTCCCGCCATTCTCATCATCGGCGATGTGGTCCGGCATGCCGGTTCGCTTCGTCGCCAAACCCCAAAACAAATCATCTCTGACCTATTGGATGCAGCCGAATGACCTCCCCGCTTGAACAGAAGAAGATCAAGATCGCCGGCCCCTCGGTCGTGACCGCCAACCGCACCTGGGACGGCATCGTGGTTTACCGCACCGCCGCCAAGAGCTGGTCCGCGGACTTGTCGGAAGCCGCGATCGTGCGCAACTCCGACGAGGCGAAAGCGTTGCTTGCGGAGTCCGTGGCCGATGACGTCGGCGCAATCGGTCCCTATATCGCGCCGGTGCAGGTCGGCGCGGACGGCAAGATCGAGCCCGGCAATCTGCGCGAACAGATCCGCCGCACCGGCGTGACCATCGGACAGCCGGTCCAGGTTTAAGGCATTCTCTCATGTACGCTTACGACGAAATCGACCGTACGCTCGTCAACGAGCGCGTCTCGGAATTCCGCGACCAGGTGAAGCGCCGCCTGTCCGGCGAGCTCACCGAGGACGAGTTCAAGATCCTGCGGCTGCAGAACGGCGTCTATCTGCAACTGCACGCTTACATGTTCCGGGTCGCGATCCCCTACGGGACGCTGGCGTCCAACCAGTTGCGGGCGCTCGCCCACGTCGCGCGCAAATACGACCGCGGCTACGGCCATTTCACGACGCGGCAGAACATCCAGTTCAACTGGATCAAGCTCGCCGAATTGCCGGATGCGCTGGCCGATCTCGCCGAGGTCGGCATCCATGCGATGCAGACCTCCGGCAACAACATGCGCAACGTCACATCGGACCAGTGGGCAGGCGTCGCGCCCGGCGAGATCGAGGATCCCCGCATCTGGTCGGAGCTGATCCGCCAGCACACCACGCTGCACCCGGAATTCTCGTTCCTGCCGCGCAAGTTCAAGATCGCGATCACCGCGTCGGACCATGATCGCGCCGCGATCAAGATCCACGATATCGGCCTGCGCCTGATCAAGAACGAGAAGGGAGAGACGGGCTTCGAGGTGCTGGTCGGCGGCGGACTCGGCCGCACGCCCTTCATCGGCAAGACCATCAAGCATTTCGCGCACGGCCGCGACATCCTCAGCTATATCGAGGCAATTCTGCGGGTGTACAATCAGTACGGCCGCCGCGACAACATCTACAAGGCGCGCATCAAGATCCTCGTGCACGAGCTCGGCATCGAGAAGTTCTCGCGCGAGGTCGAGGAGGAGTGGCAGCACATCCGCAACTCCTCGCTCCAGATCGACGACGAAGTGGTCGAGGACATCCGCTCGCGCTTCACTTATCCCGCCTACGAGAAGCTGCCGCACATGCCGGACGAGCTGCGCCAGGCCGCGGCCGATCCGGATTTCGAGGCATGGCGCAAGAACTCGGTCGCTCCGCACAAGGTCCAGGGCTATTCCATCGTCACGATCTCGCTGAAGCCGATCGGCGCGCCTCCGGGCGATGCCACCGCCGACCAGATGGATGCGGTCGCCGATCTCGCCGACAGATATTCGTTCGGTGAGATCCGCGTCGGCCACGAGCAGAACCTTGCTTTGCCGCATGTCGCCAAGCGCGACCTGGCGGCGCTGTGGAAGGCGCTCGACAAGCTTGGCCTCGCGACCCCGAACGTCAATCTGATCACCGACATCATCGCCTGCCCGGGTCTCGACTATTGCTCGCTGGCCAATGCGCGCTCGATCCCGATCGCGCAGGAATTGACGCGGCGCTTCGCCAATCACGAACTGGCCAATCTGATCGGCCGTCTCCACATCAACATCTCCGGCTGCATCAACGCCTGCGGCCATCACCATGTCGGCCATATCGGCATTCTCGGCGTTGAGAAGAACGGCGAGGAAGTCTACCAGATCACCATCGGCGGACGCGCCGACGAGAGTGCCGCGCTCGGCAATCTGATCGGCCCCGGCGTCAAGTTCGACGAGGTCGCCGATGTCGTAGAGGATATCGTGGAAGCTTATCTGGCGCTGCGCGAGCGGCCCGAAGAGCTGTTCATGGACACCGTGAAGCGCCTCGGCGTCGAACCCTTCAAGGAGCGCGTTTATGCCACTCGTTAACGGCGGAAAGATCGCCGACGACAGCTTCGTCAAGCTCGCCGTCGACACGCCGCTGCCCGAGGGCGGCGACATCCTGGTGCCGGCGGAGCGCTTCGTCGGCGACGCGGATGCGTTGCTCAAGAGGACCGGCAAAATCGGTGTGATCTGGCCGAACAATCGCGACATCGCCGAGCTGGTGCCCTATCTCGGCAAGATCGCCGTCGTCGCGCTGGTGTTCCCGACCTTCCGCGACGGACGCGCCTACAGCCAGGCGCGGCTGCTGCGCGAGCGTTACAATTATCGCGGCGAATTGCGTGCGACGGGCCAGATCCTGCGGGACCAGTTCGTGTTCATGCTGCGTGCGGGCTTCGATTCTTTCGACGTCAGGAAGCAGGCCGACGCGGAAGCCTTCATGCAGACCGCGAAGCGCTACTCGGTCTTTTACCAGCCCACCGGTGACGGCCGCATCACGGCGCTGCACCGGCGCATGCAACTGCGTCATTCCGAGGGGGTCGGCACGTGAACGCAGTCGCGTCTCCAGTTTCGTCAATCTCCGCCTCTGCGCTGCCTTCGGCGGAGGAGCTCGATCGCGCCTTGCGCGATGCCTCGCCCGCCGAAATCATCGCCGCTGCGCTGAAGACGGTCGGGCGCGACAAGCTTGCGCTGGTGTCGTCCTTCGGGACGGAATCGGCGACGCTGCTGAAGGTCATGGCCGACGTCGATCCGGCGATCCCCGTGATCTTCCTCGACACCGGCTGGCTGTTCGAGGAGACGCTGGCCTATCGCGACACGCTGATCGCGACGCTGGGCCTGAAGGACGTCCGCTCTGTCAAACCTGCCGAGGAGACGCTGTCGCGCGAAGATCCCGATCGCGACCTCTGGTTCTCCGATCCCGACGCCTGCTGCCGTATTCGCAAGGTCGAGCCGCTGGCGCGGGCGCTGACACCGTTCGATGCATGGCTCAACGGTCGCAAGCGCTTCCAGGGCAACTCGCGCGCCGACATCCCGGTGGTCGAGGACGATGGTGCGCGGTTGAAGTTCAATCCCTTTGCCAATGTTTCGCGCGAGGAACTCGAAGCGATTTTCGTCCGCGCCAAATTGCCGCGTCATCCGCTGGTTGCGTCCGGTTTCCTGTCGGTTGGGTGTATGCCTTGCACGAGCAGAACGACTGAGGGCGAGGATGAGCGTGCCGGTCGCTGGCGCGGTCGGGCCAAGACGGAATGCGGCATCCACACGATGAAGACTTCGTAGCAAAGTTACGCTGCCCGGCTACGAACAAGAAAATCCGGTTCCGTTGACTTAAGCGCGTTTCGCCCCGAGTTATGCCTGCCATCGATGACGCCGACGTCATTGATGTGAATGGAGATGGACATGATGCGCCGTATCGTTCCGCTCGCGGCAGGACTGCTCGTGACAGGCTTGTTGGCAAGCTCGGCTCTCGCCGCTGACATCAATCTGCTGAACGTATCGTACGATCCGACGCGTGAGCTCTATGTCGAGTTCAACAAGGCGTTCGCGAGTGCCTATCAGAAGGAAACCGGCAAGAGCGTCGAGATCAAGCAGTCGCATGGCGGCAGCGGTTCGCAGGCGCGCGCCGTGATCGACGGATTGCAGGCCGACGTGGTGACGCTTGCGCTCGCCTACGACATCGACGCCATCGCAGGCAAAGGCCTCACGACGGCTGACTGGCAGAAGCGGTTGCCGCAAAATTCCTCGCCCTATACCTCGACCATCGTGTTCCTGGTCCGCAAGGGCAATCCCAAGGGCATCAAGGACTGGGACGATCTGCTCAAGCCGGGCGTCGCCGTGATCACGCCGAACCCGAAGACATCAGGCGGCGCGCGCTGGAATTATCTGGCGGCCTGGGGCTTTGCGCAGAAGAAATACGGTTCGGCGGACAAAGCCAAGGATTTCATCGGAAAGCTCTATCAGCAGGTGCCGGTGCTCGACACCGGGGCGCGCGGCGCGACCGTGACCTTCGTCGAGCGCGGCGTTGGCGACGTGTTGCTCGCCTGGGAGAACGAGGCGTACCTCGCGCTGAAGGAATTCGGTCCGGAGAAATTCGAGATCGTGGCGCCGCCGCTCTCGATCCTGGCGGAACCGCCGGTCACGATCGTCGACAAGGTTGCCGATAAAAAAGGCACCCGTAGCGTCGCCGACGCCTACCTGCAATATTGGTATACCAAGGAAGGTCAGGAAATCGCGGCGCGTAATTTCTATCGTCCGCGCGATCCCGAGATCGCCAAAAAACACGAAAACTCCTTCGCAAAGGTCGAGCTGTTCACGATCGACGAACTTTTCGGCGGCTGGACCAAGGCGCAGAGGGAACATTTTGCCGACGGCGGCGTCTTCGATCAGATCTACAAGAACTGATCGGGCGCTGTCGGCGGGGCTTAAACAGGGGGCCTGGTGAGCGCAATCGCAGCACGACGCCGGACATTGCCGGGCTTCGGTCTCACGATGGGGCTGACGCTGTCATGGCTGTCGATCATCATCCTGATTCCGCTCGCCGGCCTGTTCGTGAAATCGCTCGAGCTGAGCCCGGAGCAGTTCTGGAACATCCTCTCCAGCCGCCGCACCCTGAATGCCTTGCGCGTGTCCTTTGGACTCGCCTTCGCGGCCGCCTGCGTCAATCTCGTGATGGGCAGCATCATCGTCTGGGCGCTGGTGCGCTACCGCTTCCCGGGAAGGCGGCTGTTCGATGCCATCGTCGACGTGCCCTTTGCGCTGCCGACCGCGGTCGCCGGCGTCGCGCTGACTGCGTTGTTCGCCGAAAAGGGCTGGCTCGGCGCGCCACTTGCGGCGGCCGGCATCAAGGTGGCGTTCACGCCCGTCGGCATCTTCGTCGCCATGATCTTCATCGGCATCCCCTTCGTGGTGCGCACCGTGCAGCCGGTGCTCCAGGATCTCGATCCCGAGATCGAGGAGGCCGCGGGCAGCCTCGGCGCGAGCCGCTGGCAGACCATCATTCGCGTGATCCTGCCCTCGCTCGGGCCGGCGCTGCTCACGGGGCTGGCGCTCGCCTTCGCGCGCGCGGTCGGCGAATACGGTTCGGTGATCTTCATCGCCGGCAATCTGCCGAACGTCTCCGAGATCGCGCCGCTGCTGATCGTGATCCGGTTGTCCGAATTCCGCTATGCCGATGCGACCGCCATCGCGGTGGTCATGCTGGTCGTGTCCTTCGTCATTATCTTCGCCGTCAATCGGCTCCAGCGCTGGGCGCAGAGCCGGATTCCGGTGCGGTGAGGACGGGACCATGACGATGCAGATCGCAGATTCCGTCCCACTCTCGGCCCCCGACGCCAAGGCACGCGCGCATGCGGCGGCCGCGCGGAACAACCTGCGCACCGAACCGCGCGCGGTCCGCATCGTCATCATCGCGCTGGCGATGACCTTTCTCTCAGTCTTCGTCGTGCTGCCACTGGTCGTGGTGTTCGCGCAGGCGTTCTCGAAGGGAATATTCGCTTATTTCGCCGCGCTGGCCGATCCGGAGGCGCTGTCCGCGATCAAGTTGACGCTGTTGGTGGCGGCAATTTCCGTCGGCCTCAATCTCGTCTTCGGCCTGGTCGCGGCCTGGGCGATTGCAAAGTTCGAATTCTCGGGCAAGACCTTCCTGATCACGCTGATCGATTTGCCGTTCTCGGTCAGCCCCGTCATCTCGGGCCTCGTCTTCGTGCTGCTGTTCGGCGCACAGGGCTATTTCGGCGGCTGGCTGCGCGATCATGACATCCAGATCCTGTTCGCGGTGCCCGGCATCGCGCTTGCGACCACCTTCGTGACCTTCCCCTTCGTGGCGCGTGCGTTGATCCCGCTGATGCAGGAGCAGGGCACGCAGGAGGAGGAGGCCGCAATCTCGCTCGGCGCCTCGGGCCTGCAGACCTTCTTCCGCGTCACGCTGCCCAACATCAAATGGGGCGTGCTCTACGGCGTCCTGCTCTGCAACGCGCGGGCGATGGGCGAGTTCGGCGCGGTCTCCGTCGTCTCCGGCCATATTCGCGGCGAGACCAACACGATGCCGCTGCTGGTCGAGATTCTCTACAACGAATACCAGTTCGTCGCGGCGTTCGCGATCGCCTCGCTGCTGGCGATGCTGGCGCTGATCACGCTGATCGCCAAGACCGTTCTGGAAAATCATCTCGACGAAGGACACGACGCAAGTGAGCATTGAAGTCAGGAATCTCGTCAAGAAGTTCGGCAGCTTCGCAGCCCTCGACGGCGTCGACCTCAAGGTCAATGACGGCGAGCTGCTGGCGCTGCTCGGTCCATCTGGCTCGGGTAAAACAACGCTGCTGCGGATCATCGCCGGTCTCGACTGGCCGGATTCCGGTGAGGTGTCTTTCAACGGCGAGGACGCGCTGGCGCAGGGCGCGCGCGAGCGGCACGTCGGATTCGTATTCCAGCACTACGCGCTGTTCCGCCACATGACGGTGTTCGAGAACGTCGCCTTCGGGCTGCGCGTGCAGCCGCGCGCGATCCGCAAGGACGAAGCGGCCATCCGTGCGCGGGTCAAGGAGCTGCTCGATCTCGTGCAGCTCGACTGGCTCGCCGACCGTTATCCGAGCCAGCTCTCCGGCGGCCAGCGCCAGCGCATCGCGCTGGCGCGCGCGCTCGCGATCGAACCTCGCATCCTGCTGCTCGACGAGCCCTTCGGCGCGCTTGATGCCAAGGTGCGCAAGGAGCTGCGCAAATGGCTGCGCTCGCTGCACCACGAGATCAACGTCACCTCGATCTTCGTCACCCATGACCAGGAGGAGGCGCTCGAAGTCGCCAACCGCGTGGTGGTGATGGACAAGGGAAGGATCGAGCAGATCGGCTCGCCCGACGACGTCTATGAGAGCCCGGCGACCGCCTTCGTCCACAGCTTCATTGGCGAATCCATCGAGCTTCCGGTCCTGATCGCGGACGGTCTCATCACGCTCGGCGACCGGCCGCTGCGGCTCGCGGCAGATGGCCTTGCGCCTGGCGCGTCAAGACTGTTCGTGCGGCGACACGACATGCTGGTTGGCCCATCCGGCAGCGGTGCCTTCGAGGGCGCCGTGCAGCATGTCCGGAATTTCGGCCCCGTGCAGCGGGCCGAGGTGGCCCTATCAGGCGGAGGGACCATCGAGATCGACGCTCCCCGCGACAGGGAACTGCGCGCCGGCGATGCGATCGGCCTGGAGCCCCGCCGCTACCGGATCTTTGCGGGCACCTGAGCTGGCTAAACGGGTCAATTTTTCCTCAATATTCACCTTTCAGCCACGGTTGGTATGCAACAACGGCGCCTGATTTGGGGGCTCCTGTTCATGCGCGCCGCGGCCGCGATATCAATCCTTTTGCTGCTCGCCGGCTGCGCCGGCAACGAGGCACCGGTCCAGCAGCCTTCGATGTATGCCGATATGTCCGTTCCGGGCTCCAAACTCGATGCGCAGGCGGCAGCGATCATGATCTCGCAATACCGCCAGAACAACGGGCTCGGCACCGTGGTGATCGATCCTGCCCTGATGAGTCTCGCCGAATCCCAGTCCCAGGCCATGGCTGCGGCCAACAAGATGGATCATGACGTCCGCGCGCCGCTGGCCAAGCGCCTCAGCGCCGGCGGCTATCCGGCGACCGTTGCGGTCGAGAACGTCTCGGCCGGCTATCATACGCTGGCGGAAGCGTTTTCCGGCTGGCGCGACTCGCCCCCGCACCGCGCCAACATGCTCAAGAGCGGTGTCACAAAATTGGGCATCGCGGCGGGCTATGCTCCCGGCACCAAATACAAGGTGTTCTGGACCATGATCCTGGCCTCGACGGACGCCCGATAAGCCAGACTTGATCCCGGGATGCATTGACGCCGCGGCAGACTGTCGCCACGGTCGCTCGCCATCTGCTATTGTTCCCGCATGTCCGATCATCATAGCCCAGAAGTCGCAACTATCCCGGCAAACGCGCAACGTGTCCTGGTCCTCCAGGGCGGCGGCGCGCTCGGCTCCTATCAGGCCGGCGCCTATCAGTCGCTCTGCCACGCCGGCTTCGAGCCGGACTGGGTCGCCGGCATCTCGATCGGCGCGGTCAACGCCGCGATCATCGCCGGCAACGAAGGGCAGACGCGCGTCAAGCGGCTCAAGGAATTCTGGGAAATGGTCTCCGCGCCGGTGCCGTGGAAGCCGATCGGCAAGAGCGATCACAGCCGAGAGCTGTTCAACTCGACCAGCGCCGCATTGATCGCGACCTTCGGCGTGCCCGGCTTCTTCGTCCCGCGCATGCCGCCCGCGCCGATGTGGCCGCCGGGCCATCCCGAGGCGGAAAGCTATTACGACACGGCACCGCTGAAGAAGACGCTGGAGCGTCTGGTGGATTTCGACCGCATCAACGATCTGAAGACGCGGCTCTCGGTCGGTGCGGTCGGCGTCACCTCCGGCAATTTCAAATATTTCGACAATTTCGAGTTCAGGAAGCTCGGCAAGAAAATCGGCCCCGAGCACATCATGGCCTCCGGCGCGCTGCCGCCCGGCTTTCCGTCCGTCGTGATCGACGGCGAGCATTATTGGGACGGCGGTATCGCCTCCAACACGCCGCTCGACTACGTGCTCGATGCCGAGGTCGATCGCGATCTCCTGATCTTCCAGGTCGACCTGTTCAGCGCCCGCGGCGACCTGCCGACCTCGCTGCTCGAAGCCAACGAGCGCGAGAAGGATATCCGCTTCTCCAGCCGCACGCGGATGAACACGGACAAGAACAAGCAGGTGCACAACGCCCGCAGGGCCGTGCGCGACCTGATTTCCAAATTGCCCGATTATCTCAAGAACGACCCTTCCGTGGAATTCCTTGCCAAGGTATCGCGCGAAAGCACCGTTACTGTCGTGCACCTGATCTATCGCAGCAAGAATTACGAATCCTCGTCCAAGGATTACGATTTTTCGCATGTCGCCATGGTCGAGCATTGGGAAGCCGGCGTGCGTGACGTGCATCTGTCGATGCGCCACAAGGATTGGCTCGAGCGGCCGCAATCGGGCGAGACCATGGTGACCTACGATCTCACGGGGGACGTCACTGCGCCCCCGCCAAAAAGGAGCGAGTAATATGGGAAGTCTGTCAGGCAAGAACGCCGTCGTGACGGGGTCGACCAGCGGCATCGGGCTTGCCTATGCGCGCGCCTTCGCCGCCGCCGGCGCCAATGTCGTCATCAACGGGTTCGGCTCGCCGGAGGACATCGAGAAGGAGCGCGCCAAGATCGAGTCTGATTTCGGCGTGAAGGCGGTCTATTCGCCCGCCGACATGACCAAGCCGGCCGAGATCGCCGGGATGATCGCGCTCGGCGAGAAGAGCTTTGGTTCGGTCGACATCCTCGTCAACAACGCCGGCATCCAGTTCGTCTCGCCGATCGAGGAATTCCCGCCGGAGAAGTGGGACCAGATCATCGCGATCAACCTGTCCTCGGCCTTCCATGCCATTCGCGCCGCCGTCCCCGGCATGAAGAAGAAGGGCTGGGGCCGCATCATCAATACTGCTTCCGCGCACTCGCTGGTCGCCTCGCCCTTCAAGTCGGCCTATGTGTCGGCCAAGCACGGCATCGCTGGTCTGACCAAGACCGTGGCGCTGGAAGTCGCGACCCACAAGATCACCTGCAACTGCATCAGCCCGGGCTACGTCTGGACGCCGCTGGTGGAGAAGCAGATCCCCGACACCATGAAGGCCCGCAACCTCACGCGCGAGCAGGTCATCAACGACGTGCTGCTCGACGCGCAGCCGACCAAGGAGTTCGTCACCTCCGAGCAGGTCGCAGCCCTTGCGCTGTTCCTGTGCGGCGACGATGCCGCGCAGATCACCGGCACCAACCTGTCGATCGACGGCGGCTGGACCGCGGAGTAGACAGCGCTCTTCGTCATGCCCCGGCTTGACCGGGGCATCCAGTACGCCGCGGCGTCTCGGTACAACCACAGCCGTCTCGGCGTGCTGGATCGCCCGGTCAAGCCGGGCGATGACAGCGAGAGTGGTGCGGCCGTTCTCCGTTCAGTGCGTCCAGGCCAGCGCCGTCTCGAACGCCGAGGACAGGTGCAGCTCCGCGAACATGATCTTGCCGGCGACCACGAACAGCACGCAGGCAAGTGTCAGGCGCAGCACCGTCTCGGGCACGCGCGTCGCGCTGAAGCTGCCGACGACGATGCCGGGCAGCGAGCCCAACAGCAGCACGCCCATCAGCGCCCAATCCACGTCGCCAAGCGCCCAGTGCCCCATGCCGGCGATCAGCGTCAGCGGCACCGCATGGGCGATGTCGGAGCCGACGATGGTCGCCACCGGCAGGCGCGGATAGAGCAGCAGCAGAACGGTGACGCCGACCGCGCCCGCGCCGACCGATGAAATCGAGACCAGCACGCCGAGCACGATTCCGGTGACGACCGTCGCAATCGCGGTGGTGCGGTCATCGACCTGCTCCAGACGCCGGCGATAGCGCTCCATGATCGATCTGCGGAAAATCAGCGAGGTCGCAGTCAGCAGCAGTGCGAAGCAGAGCACGAGGTTGACGAGATTGCGCTCGGAATCGCTCTTGAGGTCGAGCTTCCACAGCACCAGCAGCGTCAGCGCGCTCGCCGGAAGGCTGCCGCAGGCGAGCCGCAGCACCGCTGGCCAGTGCACGCTGCGCGACCAGCCATGCACCACGCTGCCGCCGGTCTTGGTGGCGGCGGCATAGAGCAGGTCGGTGCCGACCGCGGTCGATGGATGAATCCCGAACAGCAGGATCAGCAGCGGCGTCATCAACGAACCGCCGCCGACGCCGGTCATCCCGACCAGCAGGCCGACGCCGAAACCGGAGGCGACGTAGAGTGGATCGATCATGTCCAGGGAATCTTAGGTTTATCTCGTCAGTTGGGCAATATGACGTAGAATAAACTTTCCCTGCGGTGCAACTACTTGGGGGCAATAAGAAAAATCGTGCTGTCACTCTTAAACAGGCAGGAGTTTAGCCGCGTCTATCAGCGTGCCGCGAAACGGTTGTTCCCCAGCGGAAGCGCGAAGGAGCGGGACGCTGATCCTATTTCCCGAACGCCAGCACGTGCAGGCCGAGCCGCTGTCGCACGATCCAGAACAGCAGCACCGTCTCGAAACTGAGCGAGATGGAGGTCGCGGCCGCCGCGCCATGGCCGCCGAAGCGCGGCACCAGCGCGATGCAGAGCACCAGGTTCATCGCAAAGGCCAGCGCATAGGCCAGCGCGCAGATCTTCTGCTGGCCGAGCATGTTGAGCAGCCGTTCGACCGGACCGATCGCGGATCGGACCACGAGGCCGATCGCGGCGACGAACATGATGTCATAGCCGACCACGAATTGCGGCCCGAACAGCCAGAGCAGCGGCTTGCCGAGCGCGAGCAGCACGATGGTCGCCGCCAGCGACGGCCAGAACGTCCAGTTGATGGCATGCGCCACGTAAGCCGACAACCGCGCCTTGTCGCCGCTTGCGTTGTACTCGGCAAAACGATGCGCTGTTGTCGCCGACATCGCGTAGTGGATGAAGGAGACCAGCGCCAGCGTCTTCACCACGGCGAAATAGACGCCGACCTCGTCGGAGGGACGGAACTGCTGCAGCACCAGCACGTCGGTATAGGACAGCAGCAGGTAGAAGCTTTCGACCAGCAGGATCGGCAGCGAGACGGCGAGCCAGCCGCCGACGTCGTAGGCCTTGGAGCCCGGCTCGATGTGACCGGCGAGCTTGCGGTTCAGCACCACCATCTGCCCGGTCATCGCGATCCATACCGCGCCGGCGCTCGCGACCATCGCGGCGACCGCGCCGAGATGATAGCCGAGCAGGAAGGCGCAGGCCGTGATGCCGATGATCAGCGCCTGGCGGATGATGAATTGCGGCATCAGGCCGAGCTGCATCCAGTCATGCGAGCGCGCGATGCCGTCCTGGGTGTTGGCCACGACGAAAGCGGGCAGCGTCATGCAGCCGATATAGAGCGGCAGCTCTTCGGCCGGATCGATCCAGGGCGACAGCAATTTGACGACACCGGCGAGGCCGAGCGACACCAGTGCGGAAACGGCAAAGGTCAGCCAGCGGCTGCCCGAGAGAAAGCCGCGCAGCAGCGCATGCTCGCCACGGGCGCGGTATTCCGGAATGATCTTTTGGGCGGAGGCCGAGATGCCGAAGTCCATCATGCTGCCGAGCAGCAGCACCCAGGTCCAGACATAGACATAGACGCCGTAGTCCGACGTCCCCATCCAGCGCGCGAGCAGGACCTGCGAGAAATAGGCAAGGCCGGCGCTGATCACGCGGATGACGAAGATGGTGCCGGCCAGCCGCCGCGTCAGCGATGCCTCGCTCGACCCGCCCGTCAATTTGTCGCGCAGCCGCGCGATGAGGCCGGCAGGTCCGGTCGTTGCGGGTTCTGCATCCATCACGGCCAATTCGAAAAGTCCCCGAGGCGCGCACGAGTGCTGCGGCAGACTTGCCGCAGTCGCACTGGGGATTAGCAACCATTCGTTAAGATTCGGTTGGGTGGAATGTGTTGCAACCCCAACGTCGTCCTGGCGAAAGCCAGGACCCATACCGCGTGATCTATCGGGAGGGATCGGGTAGCCGTTCCATACTAGGAATCTTCGCCAAACTAATCCCTGGGGTAATGGGTCCTGGCGTTCGCCAGGACGACAACTATTCCAAATTGGTATTGAACTCGTACGACTTCTCCGGTCCGACCAGCGTGAACTTCAGCGCTGCGCCGTCGGGCTTGGCGCCCGGCGGCAGGCCATCGAGTTCGAAGGAAAACCGCTTCACGCCCGGTGGGCTGGGCTCGACCGGCGCCGGGATGGGCAACGCCCAATCGGGCGTCGGCCCTTCCACGTACAGATTGACGGTGCGCGCATCCGGCGCGACCACGTCGACCACCACATTCTTGGGCCCGTCACGCTTGACGTCGCGTATGGTGAGCGGGTTGGGATCGCCGATCGTGGCAGGCTTGGGCACGGTGTCGAGCGCTGCACGCAGATTGGCATCCTCGGTCGAGGCGACGCTGTTGAAGCCAAGCTCGGCGCGGGCCTCGACGGGAATGCAAAGCTTTTCGCACACCGCATAATTGATCTCGGCGCGCAACGTCACCGGCTTGTCGGCCGCCTTGGCGATGATCCGCAGGGGCAGCACGATCTGGTCGTGATAGCCGATCGAATGGCCGCCCGCGCCGTCGTCGAACTTCTGCGGGGCCGGCCACATCACCGTCACCGCTTCGACGTTGTCGGATTTCGAGAAATCGAAGCGCGGCGGAACGCCGGAATCGCCCGGCATGCGCCAATAGGTTTTCCAGCCGGGCTGGATCTGGAAGGCGATACCGCCGAGCAGGACGGCGCCGCTGCGCGATCCCGCCAGCAACCGCACCGCGGAATGTCCGTCGCGCTGCCATGGCGATGCGTCATCGGCATGGGCCGCAAGCGCCAGCGACGACGCGAGCAGGGTTGTCGCGACGCCAATCGCCGCACGCCGGGGAACTCTTGTCAGCATGGTACGTCTTTACAGGGTCGCCCCACGGCAAACCATTGAATTGCTTGTGATGGATGCACTTGAATCAAGTCCCTGCAGGCCTTGATTTGACAGCCGGCCGGCCCGACATCAGGATAGGAATTGAAACCGGAGTGCTTCACCGATGGCTCCCACAGGCAAGAGGACGGGCGAAAGCACCCGCAAGTCAGCCCCCGCGCTCCCGAGTTCGGCGGGCTACCTCGACGGCCAGCTGTTGATCGCCATGCCCGTGATGGGCGACGAGCGCTTCGAGCGCTCGGTGATCTATCTCTGCGCCCACTCCGCCGAAGGCGCGATGGGCATCATCGTCAACCACCCGGCCGGCAGCATCGACTTCCCCGAGCTGTTGCAGCAGCTCGGCATCATCAACAAGGGCGAGCACATCAAGCTGCCGGAGAATGCCGAAAGCATGAAGGTGCTGCGCGGCGGTCCGGTCGATACCGGCCGCGGCTTCGTGCTGCACTCGAGCGATTTCTACATCGAGAACGCGACGCTCCGGATCGACGACGGCGTCTGCCTCACGGCGACGGTCGACATCCTGCGCGCGATCGCCAACGGCTCCGGCCCCAAGCATGCCATCCTGGCGCTCGGCTATGCCGGCTGGGCGCCGGGCCAGCTCGAGACCGAAATCCAGAGCAATGGCTGGCTGCATTGCGACGCGGATTCGGATTTGATCTTCGGCGACGACGTTGACGAAAAATACGGACGCGCGCTGCGCAAGATCGGCATTGATCCCGGCATGCTCTCGAACGAGGCCGGGCACGCGTAGCGCCTCTTGCTTGTGTATCACCCACCGCTGTCATGCCCCGGCTTGACCGGGGCATCCAGGGCGGATTCAACCGGTCAAGCCGGGCGATGACACCGATTGCTGAGTAGCGCCTACTCCGCCGCCTGCTGCTGCACCGTCGGCTCCGTGCCCGCCACCGTCGCACGGCGCATGTCACGGGGCTGCGACTGGTCGTAGCGGCGGACGCGGTGCATGGTCTGGCGGTTGTCCCACATCACGAGATCATGCAGCTTCCATTTGTGGACGTAGACGAACTCGCTTTGCGTCGCGTGCTCGTTGAGATCGCGCAGCAGCAGCCTTCCTTCGGGGACGCTCATGCCGACGATCTTGCCGGCATGCGATGAGAGATAGAGCGACTTGCGGCGATGGACGGGGTGGGTGCGCACGAGACGTTGCAGCACCGGCTTGAACATCTCCTTCTCCTCCTCGGTGTATTCGGTGAAGCCGAGCGATCCCCGCGAATACATCAGCGAGTGCTCGGAGACGAGGTCGTCGATCTCCGCCTTGGTCTCGTCGTCGAGCGCGTCATAGGCCGCCCGCATGTCGGCGAATTCGGTGTTGCCGCCCTTCGGGTTGAGCACGCGGGCCGACAGCAGCGAGAATTTTGCCGGGATGGGGCGAAACGAGCTGTCGGAATGCCACAGACAATTGCCGAGGTTGAACAAATGCGCGCGGCTGTCCTTTGCCAGCGGCTTGCCGTCCTTGCCGAGATTTGAGACGTCGTTCAGGCCCGACTGGAGCCGGTAGTCCTTTTCCTTCGTGACGGTGCCGCCGCGCGCGTCCTCGCGTTGGCCGAAATTCAGCGCAAAGGCCATCTGCTGTTCGTCGGTGATGTCCTGGTCGTGGAACACCAGCACCGCATATTTGTCCATGGCGGCTTCAACCTCGCGCGCCTCGGCCTCGGTGAGAGGTTGTCGCAGGTCGAGGCCAGAGACCTCGCCGACAAAATGTTTGTGAAGCTGCCGGATGGCGATCGTCATGACGTTTCTCCCGCGAACCGCGAGCGGTTGGTCCCGCTCTGTCGAGGAAAAAGTTACTCTCGCGTTCCGCGTTGTCAACGCTGGGCGCGCATAGCTGCCCGTAGCCCGGATGGAGTGCAGCGTAGTCCGGGGGAGTCTTCCCGCGAGGTGAGAACCCGGATTGCGCTGCGCTCCATCCAGGCTACGCACCTTTGGTGCCGCTCACGCGTTGCGCGCCATCAGGCCGCCGTCGACCGGAATCACCGCGCCGGTGAGGAAGGACGCTGCCGGCAGGCACAGGCTCAGCGTCATGTGCGCGACTTCCTCGGGATCGCCGTAGCGGCCCAGTGCAGTGCGGCGCTTGGCATAGATGGTCTTGTGCTCTTCCGAGATCCGGTCGGTGATGGCGGTGCGGACCGGCCCCGGGCAGATGCAATTGACGGTGATGCCTTCGCGGCCGAGCTCCACCGCAAGCGAGCGGGTGAGGCTGGCGACGCCGCCCTTCGCCGCCGAATAGGGGCTGTGCAACGCGGTGGCGCCGAGCGCCTCGGTCGAGGCGATGTTGACGATGCGCGGGCTCTTCGACTTGCGCAAGTGAGGCAGCGCGGCGCGGATGATGCGCGGATGCGCCGTCAGCATCACGGCGAGGCCCTTGGCCCAGGCGTCCTCATAGGCTTCGTCGTCGATCGCGACGCGCACGGAGATGCCGGCATTGTTGACGATGATGTCGAGCCCGCCGAAATGGGTCGCGACGTCGCCGACCACGCGCTTGATCTCATCGCCGTCGGCAACGTCGAGCTTCCAGGCTTTCGCGGCTCCGCCGCTTGCCGCGACCTCCTTCGTCACGGCCAGCGCGCCCTGCTCGTCATAGTCGGTGACGGCAACGTTTGCGCCGTCAGCGGCGAACACGCGGGCCGTTGCACGCCCCATGCCGCTGGCCGCGCCGGTGACGAGAACGGTCAGGCCCTTCACGGACCGGCTGAGCTGTTTGAACTCGGACATGGTGTTTCCTCTGAGCCCTGCTTGTTCTTGCTGTGATTGACAAGGCTGTCATCGATCCGCAGACAGGTCAAACAAGCAAGATGATCGGGGAGGCCAGCGATGACGAACGAGCTCGATTTCTCAGGCAAGCAGGTGCTGGTCGTCGGCGGATCCAGCGGCATCGGCAACGGTATCGCGCAAGCCTTTCGTGTCAGGGGCGCGCAAGTTGCGGTCTGCGGCACGCGTGCTCACGCGAAGGAATATTCAGCTGAGGAGGGCTCGGATCTCACCGGTCTCTCCTACGCGCAACTCGACGTCGGCAATGCCGGCGCGGTCGAAGCGTTCAAGCCGCCGTTCGATCGGCTCGATATCCTGGTGCTCGCACAGGGCGCGGTGCTCTATCGCCGCGGCGAGTTCGAGATGGCCGGCTTTCGCAAGGTCGTCGAGGTCAACCTGATGAGCCTGATGGCCTGCGCCACGCGCTTTCATTCCATGTTGCGGGACTCACGGGGATCGCTGATCATGGTGTCCTCGACCGCGGCCTATCACTCCACCATGGGCAATCCTGCTTACAACGCGTCGAAGACCGGCGCGGTCGGATTGACACGGACGCTGGGCGAGGCCTGGGCCGAAGACGGCATCCGCGTCAACGGCATCGCGCCCGGTCTGGTCGACACCAAGATGACGAAGGTGACGACCGACAATCCCAAGCGGCTCGAAGGTGCACTTTCACGCATTCCGCTGCGGCGATTGGGCACGCCGGCTGACATGGCGGGCGCGGCGCTGTTCCTGGCATCACCGCTGTCGTCCTACATCATCGGGCAGACACTGGTCGTCGACGGCGGGCTTATTCTTTGAGTCCAATTTCAAGTCTGATGGAACTGCGCCGCTCCTGATCGGTTACTTGGGCTGACCCCCGAGGAGGAGCATCATGGATAAGGATCGGATTGTCGGATCGGCCAAGGAATTCGCCGGACGCGCGGAAGGCGCCATCGGAGATATGGCCAGCGATACGCAGACACAGGCGTCCGGCAAGGCACGTGAAGCCGCCGGCACCGTGCAGAATCTCTACGGCCAGGCCAAGGACGCCGTACGTGACGCCACGGACACCGCGGCCAGCTATGCCAAGGACGCTTACGACAAGCCGGCCGAAACCTTGCGCGACGGCTCGCAGGCGATTGCCCAGAAGGTGCAGGACAACCCGATGGCCGCGCTGCTGGTCGCCGGCGGCATCGGCTTCGCGCTCGCGCTGCTGATGGCGCGGCCCGCCCGCCGTCCGCCGCCACGCTGGCGCTATTACGGCTAAGCCAACGCGCGATAAGCATCAGGCCCCGGAGGCAGTGCGGCGTGTACGCCGCGTTGCCGAGCCGGGGCCTTTTTTATGGATGTTGCGACGGCTATGTCCGCTCTGCGGCTGCGCCGCGTCCGGGACATGAGATCAACTAGCGGAACACTTCCGCCGATCGCCCGACATTGCCAGGCGGACGCGGGATCGCGGGGTTGGGATTCGGATTGCGCGGCGCCGGCGCCAATTGACGCGGCGGGGGCGGCGGCGAACCAAAGCCGAAGAAATCGCGCATCGATGGCGCGGCCTGTGCCGGTTGCTGCGGCGCCGGTGGCTTCTTCGGCGCAAGCTTTGGCGGCGCGATGGCTGCGGCCGCACCCGGCGTACCGCCATCGGGTGTCGTCGTGGCGACCGGCGTATCGCCCTTGGCCTGCTCGCGGCCGACTTCGCGGCGCGGCCAGGCATAATCGTCGGCGCGGCCGGCGGGCGCGGCCAGTGGCTCGCCCTTCACCATCGTTTTCGCAGCGAGCGCATCGACGGCGGCAGGACGCGAGCCCGGCCCACCCAGCAATTGATCGGTCGAGATCGAGGCCGCGACCAGCGGCACGATCGGGCCGGCCAGCGGCCGCGGCGCAGGCTTGCCGGGTTCGGCACTGGTGTCGGGGGTCGCCGGTTCGCTCGGCAGCGCGATCGGGCCGGAGCGCCCGGCGAGCAGGCGCGTGATCTCGCGCTCGACATAGTGGGCGAGCTTGCGCGCGCCGGGTTTCGTGAAATAGACGCCGTCACCACTGCGGAGCTGACGAATCTGGCCTTCGAAGTCCGGACCCTTCTGCAGGAAGCGTCCGGCCTCGTCGACAAAGCCGTCCCAGACGTCGACGTAAGTGATGCCGGCCTTTGCCGCGCCTTCGCGATAGAGCGAATCCAGGAACAGCATGTCCGCGGTGCCCTTGGGGCCGCGGATCGCGGGCAGGCCGACCCAGAGCACCGGCACGCCCTTGGATTTGAGGACGTTGGCGAGCTCCTCGATCTTCTTGCCGTAGAGCTCGACCCAGTGCTCGTCGCGGAATTCGTAGAGGCCGTTCGGGTTGCGCGCGGTCTTCTCGGGCACGGCGACCGCCGGTGCGTCAGCGTTGTCGGCATCATCCTGCGGCAGGTCGGCATCGGCCGGCTTGTCGTCAGGCTTCGCCGCGGTGTCGCCGGGCTTGGCATCGCCGGGCTTGGCCGGTGGTTTGCTGCGCGCGCCCTTGTCGTTCTTCTTGTCCTTGTCCGTCGCCTTGTCCGATTTGTCAGGTGCTGCCGCCTCGCGGATCGCGATGCGGTCGTTGAGGCCGAGCATCACCACGATCACGTCGGGCTTCTCGGTCTCGAGAATGCCCTTGGCAGCAGCGGTCCAGTCGGAGGGTTCACCCTTGGGCTGGTACTTGATCAGGCCGGACGTGGTCTTGTGCTTGCGGATCACGCCCATGTCGGGCTGCTCGGTGTAGGCGTCTTCCAGGCCGTAGGCGAGCCAGTCGGCCATGGCATCGCCGATCACCAGCACGTTCCTGTCGGGAATGGTGTCGCGCTTGGCCGGCGCCGGTGCGCGCGAAAAGTCCTGACGCGGCGCTTGCGGCTGTTGCTGCTGGAATGGCGCGAAGAAGTCGCCTCCGAACCATCCGCCGCCTCCGCCTCCGCCGTTCCGCGGTGGCGGCGGAGCCGAGCGCTGCGGCGGGCCGCCGAAGCCGGGGAAGTTGAAGAACTGCGCCGAGGCGGGTCCCGCAACCGAGACTAGCATCGCAAGCGCCGTCCCCAGCGCGATCAGCGGGCCGGTCTCGGTCAGCACCTTGAGCAGGGACTTCTTCGACATGCGATCTCGGCACGGGCAATAGGGATCGGGACAGGCTCGATATAATAGCGGAATCGGGCGCCAAACGGGCAGATTCTCTTTTCAGATTCTCTCAGATCCTGGCCCATACACGGCGAACCGCCGCCCCGGTCAAGGTTGCCGGGCAAAATCCCTGTTCAGGGTTACTTTCGGCGCGATTTTACCGCCCGCGCAGCCGGTTCAGAGCGTCGGAGGAGGCAAATCCGTCCGCGGGCACCCCGATCGAGGCCTGGAAATTGCGCAGGGCCTCCCGGGTCTGGCCGCCGAACTGGCCGTCGGGGGTGCCCTTGTAGAAGCCGCGCTGGGCCAGCAACTGCTGCAGTTCCAGCCGCTCGGTCCGGGACAGCTCGCGTTCCTGCCGCGGCCAGGGCTGCACGAAGGGCTGGCCTCCGCGGAGGCGATCGGCGAAATGGCCGATCGCCAGCGCATAAGCCTCGGCCGGGTTGTACTTCATGATCACCCGGAAGTTCTGCAGCATCAGGAAGCCCGGTCCTTGCGCGCCGGCCGGCGCCAGCAGATAGGCCTTCTCGGCCTGATGCGGGAAGGGTTGGTTGGTCGGACGCTTGAGGCCGAGCTTTTCCCACTGCGCGACCGTCATCGCCTTGGCACGATCGGCCAGCATGTAGTTGAAGCCCTGGGGCACCACGACCTCGTAGCCCCAGGTCTGGCCGGCCTGCCAGCCGTCCTTCTTCAGATTGTTGGCGGTCGACGCAATCAGGTCGGAGGGATTGTCGACGACGTCGCGCCGTCCGTCGCCGTCGCCGTCCACGGCGAAGCGCTTGAACGCGGTCGGCATGAACTGCGTCGGGCCGAAGGCGCCGGCCCAGGAGCCGCGCAATTGTTCGGGCCTGAGATCGCCGCGGTTGAGGATCTCCAGCGCCGAGAGGAATTCGTCCTTGAAGTAAGCCTGCCGGCGCCCGATGCAGGCGAGCGTCGCGGTCGATTGCAGCACGCTGCGGTCGCCCATCTGAGTCGAGTAGTTGGATTCGATGCCCCAGATCGAGGCGATGATATAACGATCGACGCCGGTGGCTTTTTCAGTGGCGTCGAACTGCGCTTTGTATTTGGCCAGGACCTCGCGGCCCTTGGTGAGGCGGTTGTCGTTCACGAGGATGTCGAGATAATCCCAGATCGACTTGGTGAACTCGGGCTGCGAGTCCATGAGGTCCATGATGCGCAAATCGGGCGCGAGGCCTGCCGTGAAACGCTGGAAATTTTCCTGCGTGATGCCGCGCCGTGCGGCATCGGGCCACATCCCTGCGACGCAATTGTTGAAGTTGCCGGCGGCCTCCCGGATCGCGGCGGCTGTCATCAGCGGATGGCCGGAGGCGCCGTCCTCGCCGGTCCAGGGTTGAACTCCCGTTGGAGCGCCGCTGGGCCCGGGCGCTGCTTGCGAAGGCGCCGCGTTCGGGCCGGAGAAAATACCGCCGAACAGATTTGACAGACCGTTCTGAGCCTGCGCGCCGGCGGGAAGCGGGAACAGCAGGGTGGCCGCAATCATCGTCGCACCGGTCACGGACCCGCCTCGTTTTGCCAGCCCTGCCATTGATTGCATCATGTCCACACCTGTCCGGCCAAAATCCGCCCTCAGGAGGCCTGGTTACGGTTGCCAACAGCTTAACAAAGGTGAAATTTTGATGGTGGCCTTTTTCTTAACTCTGTGAGGATGAGGCCCCACATCCGCCTTTGTTGGCGGCTGCAAACAAGCTAGCAAGTGCCATTGCTCCCTTCACGTGTTCCTCAGGTATTCGATCAATCCCATGAAAATCCGCAAAGCCGTATTTCCCGTTGCCGGCCTCGGCACCCGCGTCCTGCCCGCCACCAAGGCGATGCCGAAGGAAATGCTGACGATCGTCGACAAGCCGCTGATCCAGTACGTCTATGACGAAGCCAGGGAAGCCGGCATCGAGCACTTCATCTTCGTCACCGGCCGCAACAAAAGTGTCATCGAAGATCATTTCGACCGGATGTTCGAGCTCGATGCGACGCTGGCCGCGCGCGGCAAGAAGACCGAGCAGGACGTTCTGGCGCAGAACCAGCCCGAAGCCGGCGCCGTCAGCTTCACCCGCCAGCAGGCGCCGCTCGGTCTCGGTCACGCGGTCTGGTGCGCGCGCGACATCGTCGGCAACGAGCCGTTCGCGGTCGTGCTGCCCGACGAACTCGTGCTCAATTCGCCCGGCTGCCTGAAGCAGATGATCGACACCGCCAGCAAGCTCGGCGAGAAATCCAACGTCATCGCGGTCGAGGCGGTGCCCGACCATCTCACCCATCAATACGGCATCTGCGGCGTCGGCAAACGCACCGGCAAGATGTTCGAGGTCGACGGCATGGTCGAGAAGCCGGCCAAGGGCACCGCACCGTCCAACCTTTCGATCACCGGCCGCTACATCCTGCAGCCGGAAATCTTCAAGATCCTGGAGACCCAGGAGCGCGGCGCCGGCGGCGAGATCCAGCTCACCGACGCCATGATCGGCCTCGCCAGATCGCAAAAATTCTACGGCGTCGAGTTCGAGGGCGAGCGCCACGATTGCGGCTCCAAGCCCGGCTTCCTCCGCGCCAACATCGCCTACGGCCTGAAGCGGCCGGAGCTGCGTGACGGTTTGATCGCGGAGATGAAGAAGTACCTGGGACAGTAGTCTCCGTCGTCCGACCTAGTGCGCAATTGCGCACGGGGGGCCGGGACGACACGGAAGTTGTGGCGAGCGACACGCTCCAATGCCGAGATCTAAGCCACCAGCGACAGCTTCGGCAGGCTTGCGACCACCGACTGGTTGCGGCCGCCGGCTTTTGCAGCGTAGAGCGCCTTGTCGGCGGCGGCGACCAGCAGCGACCAGTCCATGCCCGTGGTCGGAACGAGGCTCGCGATGCCGCAGGAGACCGTCGAGCTCGTGTGGTCGTCGGACCAGCCCTGCACCTTGGCGCGGATCTTCTCGGCCACCTGAAGGGCGTCGGTGACCGAAGTACCCGGCAGCAGCACGGCGAATTCCTCGCCGCCATAGCGCGCGGCGCAGTCGCCTGCGCGGCTCACCGAATCGGAAATGCAGATGGCGATGCCGACCAGCACCTGGTCGCCGGCCTGATGGCCGAACGTGTCGTTGTAGGCCTTGAAGTGATCGGCATCGATCATCAAGAGCGCGATCGGCGTCTGCTGCCGCATCGCGCGGCGCCATTCCACGTCGATGACCTGGTCGAACTTGCGGCGGTTCTTCAGGCCGGTGAGCGCGTCGGTCGTCGCCATCTCCTCGAGCTTGCGCTCGGCCTCGGCGCGCCGGCCGATCTCGCGCGCGAGCACCAGCGTCGATGCCAGCATGAACAGGCTGAGCGCCAGCACCACGGCGCCGATGCGATAGGCTTCCCTCTGCCAGAGTTCGAACACGGCGCTCAGTGGCTTGCCCGCCACCACGAATAGCGGGCTGGTCCCACTACTGCGGACATAGAGCCGCGGCGTGCCGTCGATCGGCCCCTGTCCGGCGAATGCGCCGCCGACCTTCAGATTTTCGGCCTTCCAGACCGGCCGGGCGGCCAGATTCGTGCCGATCACGTCGAGATCAAACGGCCGCCGCATCATGACCGTACGGTCGCGCCTGAGCACGGTGATGGTGTCGTCGGGATCGAGGCTCAGCCGCTCGAACAATTGGTGGAAATAGCTGAAGCGGATCGATCCGGCGACGACGCCGAGGAAGCCGCCGTCGGTGTCGCTGATGCGCCGGCTCAGCACGATCGAATAAGCGCCGCGGAACAGCATGGGCCGGCTGATGAAGAGGCCCGCGTCCGGATTGTCGCGATGGGCCTTGAAGTAATCCTCGTCGCCCCGGTTCACGACAACGGGATCGAGCGTGGAAGCGTCGATGGTCAGCCGGCCGTCGGCGTCGAACACCTGGATCGCGCCGAAATGCCTCGCCGTGGTCGCATGGTCGAACAGGATGAGGTGACGGATCGGCTTCGAGACCGTGGCGATTTCCGGCAGCAGCATGTTGCTGGCGACCGCCTTGAGCGCCAGATCGTAGACCTCGATGTTGCGGCTGATGTCGGATTCGATGGTCGTCGCCAGGTTTTCCAGCGTCTGACGGGCGAGCGCCTCCTCGCCGTGGCGCATGTCCAGCATGACGTTGACGCAAATGGCGGAAAAGCCGATCACCGTCACCACGGACGAAATGATCAGCAGCTTCGCCGAAAGCCGCCATGGCCGGCGGGCCGTGACGTCGCGCCATCGAGACAACATCGTTTGCTCCCGACATTAGTGAATGCGCCCGAAAGCTTGAGCAGTGTTTAAGCCGGGACGGCGCTGCCGGAATGAGTTAAAAATTGGTTTCCGCGGCTCACGTTTTTGGGCAAAGCGGGGCTTCGACAGCGAAGAGGACAGCGGTGAACGACTACGACGCGTTGCGCGATTATCTGATGCGGCAGAAGCAGGCGGAATTCGTGCTGACCTATGAACAGATCGAAGAGATCATCGGCGCGGCCCTGCCGCGCGCGGCGAATCGTGCCTCATGGTGGGACAGCCTGCGCAGCCCGGACATCCAGATGCCGCAGCGCGAAGCCTGCCTCGCCGCGGGCTTTGTGGCGACGCGGATGCCGGACGGTGCGAGCGTGCGGTTCACGAAGCGCAAGAGTGACCGGCGGCGATAGCGCGTGCGCTCTCTTCCCTTCTCCCCTTGTGGGAGAAGGTGGCGCGAAGCGCCGGATGAGGGGTTGCATCCGCAATTAAGAGAGTAGCGTTCGGGGAGAGATACCCCTTGTATCTGCACGGCCAGCATTTGTGCGATGGAAGTGACTTAGCGCCTTGGCCGGTGGCCACCGGCCAAGGC